>CALGHW010000053.1 GCA_937916075.1 uncultured Prevotella sp. | reverse complement strand
GGCTACCAGCAGCGTGGCGGCTATGGCAACAACCGTGGCGGCTACAACCGTCAGCGCACAGCCGACTACGATCCCAATGCTAAGTATAGCATGAAGAAGCGTATCGAGTATAAGGAGGAAAACTATGATCCCAACGAGCCGGTGCGTCTGAACAAGTTCCTGGCCAATGCCGGAGTATGCAGCCGTCGTGAGGCCGATGAATTTATCCAGGCCGGTGTCGTGTCGGTCAACGGAACAGTCGTTACCGAACTTGGAACCAAGGTGATGCGCACCGACGAGGTGAAATTCCATGACCAGCCCGTGAAGCTGGAGAAGAAGGTGTACGTATTGCTCAACAAACCCAAGGATTATGTGACCACCAGCGACGACCCGCAGCAGCGCAAGACGGTGATGGATCTCGTGAAGGACGCTTGCCCTGAGCGCATTTATCCTGTAGGCCGTTTGGACCGCAACACCACCGGTGTGCTTCTGCTTACCAATGACGGTGATTTGGCCAGCAAGCTGACCCATCCCAAGTTCTTGAAGAAGAAGATTTACCACGTATATCTTGACAAGAACGTTACTGCCCACGACATCCAGCAGATACGTGACGGTATCACGCTCGACGACGGTGAAATCAAGGCTGACGCCATCGAATATGCCGACCCTGTGGACAAGAAGCAGGTGGGCATCGAGATTCACAGCGGCAAGAACCGCATCGTGCGCCGTATCTTCGAGAGCCTCGGTTATAAGGTGACCAAGCTCGACCGTGTGCAGTTTGCCGGATTGACCAAGAAGAATGTTCGCCGTGGCGACTGGCGCTACCTCACCGAGGAGGAAGTGGACCGCCTGCGTATGGGAGCTTACGAATAAAAGAATCAAAACACGATTTATGGAAAATATCAAGAGGACTAAAGTCGTCGATGTTCTGAAGCGTACGGACTTCGGCGCCATCGTGAACGTCAGAGGATGGGTGCGTACCCATCGTAGTAGCAAGGCTGTAGACTTCATTGCCGTCAACGACGGCTCGACGATAAAGAATGTGCAGATTGTGGTGGAACCCGCCAAGTTTGACGCTGATATGCTCAAGCAGATAACCACCGGCAGCTGTATCAGTGTGAACGGTGAGCTGGTGGAGAGCCAGGGTGCCGGTCAGACGGTGGAGTTGCAGTGTCGTGAGATTAAGGTGTATGGACTTTGTGGCAGCGACTATCCGATGCAGAAGAAAGGCCAGAGCTTTGAGTATATGCGCCAGTATGCCCACTTGCGTCTCCGCACCAATACCTTTGGAGCCGTGATGCGCATCCGTCATAACATGGCCATAGCCATTCATGACTACTTCCACAAGCACGGATTCTTCTATTTCCACACTCCGCTCATCACGGCCAGCGACTGTGAGGGCGCCGGACAGATGTTCCAGGTGACTACCAAGAACCTTTATGACCTGAAAAAAGACAAGGATGGCAAGATAATCTATGACGACGACTTCTTTGGCAAGCAGACCTCGCTCACGGTGAGTGGACAGCTCGAGGGTGAGCTGGGCGCCACAGCCTTGGGAGCCATCTATACGTTTGGTCCTACCTTCCGTGCCGAGAATTCCAACACACCGCGCCACTTGGCCGAGTTCTGGATGATTGAGCCCGAGGTGGCCTTCATCGACATGAACGACTTGATGGACCTGGAGGAAGACTTCATCAAGTATTGCGTGCGCTGGGCGCTTGACAACTGCAAGGACGACTTGGAGTTCCTCAACAAGATGATAGACAAGACACTTCTGGAGCGTCTTAACTCAGTGGTCAACGAGGACTTTGTGCGTCTGCCCTATACCGAAGGTATCAAGATTCTGGAGCAGGCAGTAGCCGACGGCCACAAGTTTGAGTTCCCCGTAAGCTGGGGTATGGACCTGGCCAGCGAGCATGAGCGATTCCTGGTGGAGGAGCACTTCAAGAAGCCAGTCATCATGACCGACTATCCGAAGGAAATCAAGGCCTTCTATATGAAGATTAACGAGGACGGCAAGACCGTTCAGGGCACCGACGTGCTGTTCCCGCAGATTGGCGAGATTATCGGTGGCAGTGTCCGTGAGGAAGACTACGACAAGCTGATGGCGGAGATAGAGGAGCGTCACATCCCGATGAAGGACATGTGGTGGTATCTCGACACCCGCAAGTATGGATCATGTCCTCATGGCGGCTTCGGTCTTGGCTTTGAGCGTCTCATCCTGTTTGTGACAGGTATGCAGAATATTCGTGACGTCATCCCCTTCCCCCGCACACCGAAGACAGCCGAGTTCTAAGGCCACGGGTGGCAAGTATGCAACAATAAAGACAGCGAAGCGGTGTCAAGAGAGACCTTGACACCGCTTCGCTGTCTTTGTATTCTTTTGAGTGCAACCTAAAGGCAGGATGATTCTCTCCCGCTTACCGCTTTTCCTGCCGGATGGCCACATCCTTCAGCTGTACCTTGGCCGTCTTGTCGTCGATGTCCAGTCCCGTCTTGCTGTACAGGATGGTGCTGTTCGAGATATAGATGTCATGCACACTGTTCTGTCCCGCAATGCCGTGGGCGTATATAGCCGTCTTGGCGTTGCGGCAAGTGATGTTAGAGATATGGATATCCTGAAATTCCGGCACCTTCTCCAGCTTCTCCGTCGCCTTCCCTGCGTCATGTCCGGCCGGGCGGTTTATGTAGTCACACTGGAAGGTGATGGCCGCTCCCCGGATGTCGGTCATGACGATGTCACGGATATGTATATTCTCCGTGCGTCCGCCCCGTCCTACGGCACTCTTAAATCTCAGTCCGGTGTCCGTCCCGCTAAATCGGCAGCGGCGCACCACAATATTCCTCATGGCCGTGATGTCCTCGCTGCCAATCACGAACCCGCCATGGGCGTGAAACACCGTGCAGTCTTCAATCAAGATGTCCGAACAGCCGTTGGCCACGGCCTGTGGCTTGCTGTCGCCGCTCTTCATGCACAGTCCGTCGTCGCCGGCGTCCACGGTGCTGTTGACGATAAGCGCCTGCTGGCAGTCGCTCAGGTCGATGGCGTCACCGTTTTGGGCGTTCCACGGACAGCGCACCGTGATGCCGTCGATGATGACATTGCGGCAGTTGACCGGATGGACGTGAAACCGGGGTGAGTTCTGTACCGTCACCCCCTCGATGAGCACATTCTCACAGTTGGTGAGCCGGATGAGGTCATTGCGCATCGCCTCCTGTTTCTCGGCCGTGGCGGCAATGTTGTCATAGCCGGCCTTGGCGTCCCAGGGATACCAGAGCTTGCCCTCCTGTCGCTCCACGCCTCCTATTGACTGAAAGTAGCTCCACTCCGTGTCGCTCACCTTGCCCCGTTTCACCGGTCGCCACTGGTCGCCGTTGCCGTCGATGATGCCCTGTCCGGTGATGGCGATGTTTTTCCGGTTGATGGCCCGGATGCCCGGCTGGCAGCGGCGTGCTTTCGGGCTGTCGATGAAGAGCCGCTTGTCGGGCGAGAAGTAGATGATGGCGTTTTTGTCCAGGTGCAGCTCGATGTTGTCCTTCAGTTCTATCGGTCCCGTGAGCCACACGCCGGCCGGCACATCCAGCCGTCCGCCCCCCTTCGCCGTCAGGGCGTCGATGGCCTGGGCAAAGGCGTCGGTGTTCAGGGTCACGCCGTCGCCACGGCCGCCGAAGTCGGTGAGGCTTGCGTGGCCTGCAGGAATCTTCACTTCCCTCACCTGTTGCAGGCCGACGGGCAGGTCTTGGTAACGGTCACGATAGTCTGTCGCATGGGCCGACAGCCAGCCCAAGGCCAGCAGCGCCAGCGACAATTGGAAAAATTTGTTCATTGTCATTTTTGTTTTGGTTTTGTAGAATGATAGTAAAGTGGTTACAAACTTACGGATAATCTGTGGACAAAAGGCAACAAACGGGAATATTTTAAAAAAAATTCATTCATAATCTTTTTTTTTTTGGATAAATTGACTATCTTTGCAATCAGTAGAAAGATGATAAACTTATAGAATCTATAAACCTTTTAAACAGAAAAATGATGAAAAAGATGAAACTTTTAGCCATGATGCTGATGGCAGCTTCCATCTCCATGACGACAGTATCCTGCGGTAGTGACGGTGACGACGGTGATGCGCCGGGTCAGAACGACAGTGAAGTGAGCGGCGGCGGCTCCTCCAATGCGGATGCCCTGAACAGTAATGACGCCAAGAAGAAGTTGGAGCAGTATGCCCGTGAGCTGATCAGTAAGGTGAACTCCAATGACTTTATCAACTTCCAGACCATTACGGACGCCGTGCGAAACAGTGACGACCAAGTGATTTCCGACTGGCTCGACGCCTGTCTTGAGGCCTGTGAGAGCCAGGTGTCCGACACTTACCTGAAGCGGGTCTATGCCGCCGCCAACTTTACGGGAGAGTTTGTACTGAGCAACGGCCGATGGACCCAGACCCAGAAGGGCGGCGACCATCTGCGCATCTCGCTGACCGACACCAACGGCAACCCCTGTGTGCTCACGGTGACCACCAGCGGCAGCACCACCCAGGTACACCATGAGGCGTTCGACGACGAG
>CALGHW010000052.1 GCA_937916075.1 uncultured Prevotella sp. | reverse complement strand
AGGCCTACGAGGCAAGGCGCACACAACAAGGCGTGGCACTGGCCGACAGCATGTACCAACTGGCCGTCAAACTGAACGACCGGGAGGCTCAATGCATGGCCCTGACCATCCCCCTAAGCTACTTCTGCGAGACCGACACCACAGGCGAGGACATGGAACAGGCGCTCCGCAAGCTCCAAAAGAAGGCCAAGGACAACAACATCACCCGGTATTACTACACCGGCATGAACATGAAGGTGGACTATCTACTCAAAAAGAAGCAGCAGTCGGAAGCCTTGCGCTACATCATGCACAGCCTGCGGGTGGCCAAAAAGGACAACGACCGGTACGGACTCTACACGGGCTACCACGCCCTGGCCAAGATATACATGCTGCGCGAGGAGATGAACCTGGCCGCCTCCGCCTACCGCGACGCCATGGCACTGGCCAAGACCAGTCTGCCGGACGCCGACATCTCGGAAGACTATGCCGGACTGGTGTACTGCTACAAATACACGGGCAACTATGAGAAGATGCGCAAAAACGCACTCTGGGCCATCCGCTATGCCAAGACCTCCCGGATACACCACCCGATGCGGATGGCACTGGCCTACGCCCTGTTCATGCAGGACAAGGACAGCGAGTTTCTGGAGCAGTATGCCAAGGTGCTGCAGGAGCGCACCGAGGCACTGGAAGCCGAGCATCCCTCCAAATACACCGAGCTGCATATCATGAACCTGGTGCTGAGCGGCGAATACAACAAGGCCGCCGAGCTGATACCCCAAGTGACACCCGTCAACCAGCAACTGAGGATGCTCTGCATGCTCAACATGAAACAAGGCAAATACAAGGAGGCCGTGAACAACATGACCACGCTCTTCAAGCTGCGCAACGCCAACGCACAAACGGTGTTCGAACAGGACATCACGCTGATGAACGCACGCTTTAAGAACCAACAGTTAGAGAGTGAGAAACAGGACATCGCCCTGCGGGCCGCCCGGCTGGAACTGTCGAACACGCAACTGGCCCTGACCAACTCGTCGCTCGAGCTGGGACAAGCCAAGGCCGCCGAACATCTGGCACAGCTCAACGCAGACAACGCCACCTTGGCCTACAACAACCAGACACTGCACGCCAAGCGACAGCAAGACTCCCTGAAGGCGCAACAACGCATACGCGAAGCCTACAACAAAGAACTGAGGATGCGCAACGACGTGCTCGGCATCCTCCTTGCCCTGGCCGTCATCCTGCTGGGACTCACCGTGGGCATCATCTACAACCACTGGCGCATGAACCGACGGATGCGACGGGCAAACGCCGAGCTACAGAAAACCAACGAACAGCTCCATATAGCCAACGACAAGGCCATGCAGGCCGACCACATGAAGACCATGTTTATCCAAAACATGAGCCACGAGATACGCACACCGCTCAACGCCGTTGTGGGATTCTCCGGGCTGCTATCCGACGACAGGTTCAACCTGACGGAAGAAGAGCGGGCAGAGATGCGCGTCATGGTCAAGGAAAACTCCGAACTGCTCACCACCATCATCAACGACATCCTGGACATCACCACCCTGGAGAGCGGCAAGTATGTGATGAAGATGACCAACGTAAATGTCAACTCGCTCTGCCGCAAGGCGCTCAAGACAGTGACCCACAGGGCCGGACCGGATGTCGAGCTGCGGTTTGACCCCCAGCTGCCCGACAGTTACACCGTGCGCACAGACCCGCAACGCGTCAACCAGGTCATCACCAACCTGCTCAACAACGCCGAGAAGAACACCACCCAGGGCAGCATCACACTCTCTGTGGCCCACGCCGACGGCAACCAACTGAAATTCACCGTCACCGACACGGGCATCGGCATCCCGCCCGAGAAGATGGACATCATCTTCGAGCGGTTTACCAAGCTCGACAAGTACAAACAGGGGTCGGGACTCGGCCTGAGCATCTGCCAAACCATCGTCGAGAAGTTAGGAGGCACCATCGGGGTGGACAAGCAGTACAGCGGGGGCGCACGCTTCTTCTTCACCATCAGCGTATGATGCTACTTTATTGTAAGCATCTATATGCTTTTTTCAACTTTTTGTTGTATCTTTGCACTACAGAACAGTTATAATATGAAGAATAACAGAGAAAAAACGAACAATTGTAAAGGAAACTGGTGGACCTTATGCGCCAGCATGCTGCTGATTCCTGCTTATGGAATGGCACAGACAGCCGACACCCTGCACCGCTCGGTAGACGAGGTGGTGGAACAGGTGGCATACGGCGCCGCCAAGAAATCGACACTCACGGGAGCCGTCAGCCAAATTGACAGCCGACAGATCGACATACGACCGCTGACCAGCGTGACCGGCGCACTGGAAGGCACCATGCCCGGCGTGCAGGTGAACAACACCTACGGACAGCCGGGCAGTGAGCCAACCATCCGAGTGCGCGGTTTCGGCACCGTCAACGGGGTGACCGACCCGCTCTATGTGCTTGACGGCGCAGTGTACAACGGAGACATCAACGACCTCAACCCCAACGACATCGAGAGCATCTCGGTACTGAAGGACGCCGCCTCGTGTGCCCTCTACGGCAACCGGGCCTCCAACGGCGTGATCCTGATTACCACCAAGCGGGGCAGAACGCCCAAGATGAGCCTGCAACTGACGGTTAACCAGGGGTCTTACTCCCGGGGCATGAAGGACTACAAGCGACTGAACGCCAACCAGTTTATGGAAGTGAGCTGGCAGAACGTGCGCAATGCCAAATTCCAGGCCTTGAAAAAAAGCTATACGGATGCCAAGACCGGCACACTGAAAAAAGGCATTGAGGAAATATCGGCCGAGGCCAACGACTATGCCAACACCCAACTGATAGCAAGCACGCTGAAGCTGAACATATACAATAAGGAGGACAACCAGCTTTTTGACCCCAACAGCTATGGCCGCCTGGCCACCGACGCGACCATACTGCCGGGCTATGCCGACGACCTGGACTGGTATGACCAAGCCCTCCGCCACGGCTACCGACAGGAATACAACGTCAGCGGCAGCCAGGCCACCGACCGCAGCGACAGCTACTTCTCGCTGGGCTATCTCGACGAGCAGGGCTATGTAAGAAACGCTGACTTCAACCGGCTGAACGGGCGGGTGGCCATGAACTTCCGGCCCCGCACCTGGATCCAGACGGGCTTCGCCCTGCAAGGCACCCACCAGCAGGCCGACATCACCAACGGAACGGCCACCAACAGCGCCGACAACGCCTTCCGCTTCTGCCGCGACATCGCCCCCATCTATCCCGTACACCTGCACAACGCTGACGGCAGCTACCGCCAGTCAGCCACCGGAGAACTGCTCTACGACACCGGCAAATATACCGACAGCGAGGGCAACCTGGTGGACACCCGCAACCAGTGGCTGGACAGAAACGTGGTGTGGGAGAACAGCATCAACAAAAACAACACCCGACGCAACGCCCTGACGGGGTCGGCCTATGCCACCTTCCGATTTCTGGACGACTTCTCCTTCACCGTCAAAGGCGACATGAACTGGAACGACCAGCGCAACCGCACCTACGACAGCGAACAGGTGGGCAACGGTGTGGGATCCAACGGACGCACCCAGCACACCACCCTGCAAAACAAGACCTACACCGTGCAGCAACAGCTCAACTGGAGCCGCCGCTTCGGTCTACATGCGGTCAGCGCCCTGCTGGGACACGAGAACTACAGCTTCCACCAGGATTATGAATATATCCTGAAGAGCAACCAAAAGGAACCCAACAGCGACAACCTGTCCAACTTCAACACCATCAACACCGTCAACGGCTACACCAACGACTACCGCACCGAGAGCTATCTGGGACGGGTAAGATACAGCTATGACGACAAGTATAATGTGGAGGCTTCCTTCCGACGCGACGGCTCGTCGCGCTTTGCCAAGGACAACCGGTGGGGCAACTTCGGCAGCATCGGCGCCAGCTGGGTGGTGACCAAGGAGAAGTTTATGAAGGACGCGTCGTGGGTGGACTTTCTGAAGCTCCGGGCCGATTATGGCCAGGTGGGCAACGACGCCAGCGCCAGCTATTACTCTTATATGTCGCTCTACTATATCGGACAGAACGGTGAGGAGGCGGCGCTCCTGCGCACCCAGCTGGGCAACGCCGACTTGAAATGGGAGACTGGCGAGTCGTTTGGCATCGGACTCGACGCCCGCCTCTTCAACCGGTGGAACGTCAGCGTGGAATACTTCGACAAGCGCAACAAGGACTTGCTCTTCGACGTTTACTTCCCCCTGTCGGGCGGAAGCGCCGAGACCCTGACACCGACCGGCTCACGCCAGGAGAACATCGGATCGATAGCCAACCGCGGATTTGAAATCAACACCGACGTGGACATCTACCGCAACGCCGACTGGACAGTAAACTTGGCCGCCAACGCCACCTTCATCAAGAACAAGGTGACCCGACTGCCCGAGGGCAACAAGGAGGGCATCATCAAGGACTTGTACAACGTGACCGAAGGCAAGAGCCTATATGAGTTTTATACCTATACCTTTGAGGGCGTAGACCAGCTGACCGGCCAGTCGCTCTACAAGGCCGACCTGGAGAAATACCATGTCACGGCGGCCGACAAGAGCGTCATCGGCAACGAGGAAGGGGCCGACATCAGCAGCGTCGCTACGCTCATCAACGGGCAATATTACGTAAACAACACCACTTACAGCTACAAGGAGTTCCAAGGCTCGGCCCTGCCCAAGGTTTACGGCAGCTTCACGCCCTCCGTACGCTACAAGGACCTCACGCTCTCGGCCATGTTCACCTATGCCATCGGAGGCAAGGTGTACGACGCCGTATACCAAAGCCTGATGTCGACAGCCGCCACCCCACAAAACTATCATGAGGACATCCTGAAGTCGTGGACCCAGGCACCTGAGGGCATGACGGCCGACTCGCCCGACCGCATCCTGCGCGACGGCATCCCCGAAATCAACAGCACCAACTCGCCCTACAACAACGCCAACTCGTCGCGGTGGCTGACCAACGCCAGCTACCTGACCCTGAAGAACCTCACCATGACCTATACCCGCCAGTGGACCCGTCTGGCCAGCATGGAGTCGGTAAGGCTGAGATTGACATGCGAGAACCTGTTCACCTGCACCAAGCGCCAGGGCATGAACCCGCAGCAGAGCTTCGACGGCTCGCAGGCCAACTACCTGGTGACCCCGCGCGTGTTTACCTTCGGCATCGACGTGAAGTTCTGACAGACCGGTCAAAAAAAATGAAGACCGCAACAACCCCAAAAGCATAAAAAAATGAGAATATCACTCTATACCATTATACTGTGTGCCGGCATGATGACCGCATCGTGCAGCAGCGACTACCTGGACGTAAACCCCACCAGCTCCATGGGACAGGAAGAGGTGTTCGGCAGCACCGAGAAGGTGGAGCAGGCCGTCAACGGCCTGTCCAAACTGATGACCACCCAATATTTCAACAACCGATACTTCAATGGCGAAGGCACCATCAAGACCTTCTTCGGCAACTTCTTAGGCAACGACTACGAGAAGTATTACTCGGCACTGGCAGAGATAGTCAACGGCGTGCACATGGTCAACGCCAGCCGCAACTATGACTATTACCCCTGGTTCTACTATTACAAGCTCATCGCCGACGCCAACACCATCATCCTCCACGTGGACGAGGCCGACGGAGCGGAGGGCGAGAAGCAGTTTCTGAAGGCACAGGCACTCACATACCGCGCCTACAGCTACTCTATGCTGGTGCAGATTTACTGCAACCGATGGAAGGACCACCAGGGCGACGCCCGCGGCGTGGTGCTGCGGCTGGACGAGTCGAAGGGCGACATGCCTCTGGCCACCTTGGGACAGTGCTACGAACAGATATACAAGGACTTGGACCAAGCCATCAACCTCTTCCAGTCATCGGGCGTGAAACCCGACGACACCAAGAACTATCTGCCACGCCTCAACGTGGCTTACGCCGTGTATGCACGGGCCGCCCTCAACCGGGAGGACTGGACCACGGCCGCCAAGTATGCCGCACTGGCCCGCGAGGGCTATCCGCTGATGAGCAACGAGGAATACCAAAGCGGATTCTGCACGCCCAACAAGGAGTGGATTTGGAGCGTGTATAGTTCGGAAACCGAGTCGCTCTTTTTCTTCCAGTATTTCTGTTATGAGGGCTACAACTCGGAAAACGCATGGTCGCGCGACAGGCCTTCAGCCATCAGCAAGGAACTGTATGAGCAGATTCCGGCCACCGACATACGCCGCGACTTGTTTCTCGACCCGAAGACCGACGCCTACAGCACCTCTACCGGCAAGGCCGGAACGGCCCTGCAGACAAGAGCCCGCCAGACGTATGCCGACAAGATAGGCGCCACCTTCAGCGTGTTTGCCTATATGCAGCTGAAACAGAAGGCTGCGGCACAGCCGGGCGTGGGCCACTTCAGCCTGTTCCGCTCGTCGGAGATGTATCTCATCGAGGCCGAGGCCGACTGTCATATCCCCGGCAAGGAGGCCGAGGCGCAGCAATTGCTCGTGGCCCTGAACAAGGAGTCGGGACGCGACCCGCAATACACTTGCACCAAGACTGGCGACGAACTGCTGGAGGAGGTGCGCCTCTACAACCGCATCGAGCTGTGGGGCGAGGGCCACGACTGGTTTAACTACAAGCGTTGGGGCATCCCCATCGTGAGGAAGTCGTTCGCACAGGGCGGCAACTTCTTAGACAAGTTTGCCATCACCCTGGCGCCCACGGACAACAACAACTGGACCTGGGTGATACCCGAACAGGAAACGGACTACAACAAGGCCATCGTGGGGAATTAGCCCTCCGCGCGAAACATCAGCCTTCATGCCCATCAAGGAGCGCCACAAAGGTTCGGGGCAACATCATCCAATGAAGATGTTGCCCCGAACCTTTTTTCCGTCACATACCGGCCCGGCCTTGCCGGCCATAAGGGAAAAAACATTTAAAAAGCCATACAATATTCCCTTCTCTCGACTTTATTTTGTACATTTGTAAACAGAATGTGGAACAAGACTACAACAATATATAAACATATCGCCCTTAGGGCCTTGTCAGCGATGGTCTGGTGCACCATCGCCCTTCCGCTCCATGCCCAGACCAATCCATACAAAATAAGCGACAAGCTATACCCCATCTATGTCAGGGCACACCAGGCACGCCGCACCCAGCAGGGACTGCGCACGGCCGACACCCTGTACAACAAGGCCTTGGCCCTGAATGACAAAAAGGCCCAATGCCTGGCGCTCACCATCCCGTTTCTATACCACTATTACAAAGAAGACCGCCCCGCCCTGGAGAAAGCGCTGAAAAACCTGCAAGACAAAGCGCTCCAAACGGGCTACATCCAGTATTATTACTACGGGGCCAACAACAAGGTCAACTATATCATGAACCAAGGTAACTGGTCGGAAGCACTCCATTACACCAACCAGTTTCCGGATTACGCCAAAAAGAACAAGCACAACTACGGCATCTACACCGGCTACCGCTGCTTGGGACAGATACAACTGCAGCGACACGCCACCAGACAGGCCGTCCAGGCGTACCTGCAGGCACTGGACTATGGACAACGACACCTGCCCGACCAGGACTTGGCCGCCATCTACCGTCACATCTCTGACTGCTACCTCGCCACAGAAAACTATGGCGAGGCACTCGACTATACAGAAAAAGGACTGAAAATCTCCAAGTCGCAACAAACACACAACACGCTGCTCGTCAACAAGTGCCGCGCGCTGTTCTTGTTGGGACGCAAGGACGAGTTTCTGAAAAACTACGAACAGGCCCTGAAGGGTTATGGACAGGTAAACAGCAACCAGGCCAAAGACGCTAAAAGCATATCCCTTTTCCATGAGCTGCGATTCTTTAAGATGCTGATTGACGGCAACTATACCGAGGCGGAAAAAATACTGGAAAACATCTCTCCTCTGGCACAGCAGATGAAACTGCGAGCCGTATACTATAACAGAATCGGTGACTTCAAGCAAGCACAGGAGTGTCTGCGGAAACAGTATTACCTCTACAAGGAGATGACAGAGAAGGTGTCGGAAGACGCCCTCAACGAGATGAACGCCCGGCTGAACAACCAGCGGCTGGAGAACGAGAAGCAGCAAACTGACCTGCAGAACACCCAGCTCGAACTGGCCAACACCCAGCTCACCCTCAAGAACTCGTCGCTCGAACTGGGACAGGCCAAGGCCGCCGAGCATCTGGCACGCCTCAACGCCGACAACTACAAGCTGTCGTTTGACAACAAAAAGCTCGAAGCCCGCCAGCTGCACGACTCGCTGGCCGCACAAAAAGCCAAGCGCGAAGCCCAGGAGAAGGACATGAAAACACGCAACATGCTGCTGCGCATCCTGCTCATCGTGGCCGTCATCATCATCACGCTCACCTTCATCTATGTGTACAACGTGAGACGCATCGCCAAAAAGCTGAAACATTCCAACCACCACTTGCGGCAGACCATCAGCGAACTGTTCATAGCCAAGGACAAGGCACAGCAAGCCGACCAGATGAAAACCATGTTTATCCAGAACATGAGCCACGAGATACGCACACCGCTCAACGCCATCGTGGGATTCTCACAGGTGCTGGTGGAAATGGGCAACGACCTCGGAGAAGAGGATAAAAAAGAGATGAGCGACAGCATCATGACCAACTCCGAACTGCTCACCACCCTCATCAACGACATCCTGGACATCACGTCGCTCGAAAGCGGCAAGTATGTGATGATGATGGAGCCGGCCAATGTCAACAAGCTGTGCCGCGAGGCCCTCGACACCGTGAAACACCGCAAGGCACAAGGCGTGGACCTGCTCATGGACTCGGAGGTGGGCGAGGACTATACGGTCAATACCGACGCGCTCCGGGTGAAACAGGTGCTCATCAACTTGCTCACCAACGCCGAGAAGAACACCAACCACGGCTCCATCACCCTGACCTGCTCGCTCCAGGAGAATCCCGGCATGCTCACCTTCAGCGTAGCCGACACGGGCATCGGTGTGCCGAAGGAGAAGATGGCCGAGATATTCGAACGCTTCAAGAAGCTCGACCGCTACAAGCAAGGCTCCGGACTGGGACTGAGCATCTGCCAGATGATAGCCGAGAGATTAGGCGGCAGAATCTATATCGATGAGAACTATACCGGCGGCGCGCGCTTCCTCTTTACCATCCAGATAAGCGACAAGCAAAGGCGACCGACAAAATAACAGAGAAACCGTAACGGACAACAAACAGGGAGACCCACATGAGAACAACGACCACACAAGACTACCTTCCAAAGGCTGCCGGCTGGAAACGGGTATGGATGACCATCACGGTATGGATGGTCATGGCCCTGTCTGTGGGGGCCCAAAGCAATGCCTACAATATACGCGACGACCTCTATGCGATCTTCCAAAAAGCTTACGCTGCCCGGTGGAACCACAAGGGCGTGGCACTGGCCGACAGCATGTACCAACAGGCCGAAAGGGCCGGAGACAAAAAGGCGCAGTGTATGGCCCTGACCGTGAAATTTCTGAACGCCTACCACCACATGGACAAAGCGCCCCAGCAATATGCCGCCGCCATGAAGGCCCTGCAGGACAAAGCGCTCCAGACGGGTTACGTGCAGTATTACTACTGGGGCACCAATTACCAGACCAACTATCTCATCAGCAACCGCCCCATGCAAGAGGTGCTCGACTATATCCGGCAAAACCAGCAGTTCGCCCGAAAGAACAACCATACCTATGGCATCTACTCAAGCTTCCAAAACTTAGGCATGGCCTATCTGCAACATGGAGCCACCCTGCAAGCCATCAATAACTTCAAGGAGGCCCTGGCTTTCGGCAAGCGCTATCTGCCCGATCAGGACATGGCCATCAACTACCGGCGACTGGCGGAATGTTACAGGGTGATGGCCGACTATGACAAAATGTATAAACAGGTGGAGACCGGCATGAAAACGGCCAAGACCCAACAGGCACGCACCAACCTGCTGCCCAGCAAGTGTTATGCCCTCTTCATGCTGGGACGCTATACCGAATTTCAGGACAATTATTCTGGGGCGCTCAAAACTTACGGCATAACCGCAAATGACACGGCCCGCATCTACAAAAACATGGGTGCCCTGGAACTGAAGATATTCAAGCTGATGATTGAGGAACAATACGCACAGGCCCGCCTGCTGCTGGACAAAGTGCTACCACTGGCCGAACAATACCGCTTGAAGGTGAAGTTCTATGACTATACGGAAGACTACAAGCAAGCTGCCGAATGGCAAAAGAAGCTCATCAAAATCTCATACGACCAGTTCGAGAAAATGGATGTGGACGACATGACCGAGATTAACGCGCGCATCTATAACCTGAGGCTGGACAACGAACGGCGACGCACTCATATCAGAAACGCCAAACTCGAACTGACCAACACCCAACTGACCCTGCGCAACTCGGCACTCGAACTGCAAAGGACACAGGCATCCAGCAACCTGGCACGCCTCAATGCTGACAACTACCAACTGTCGCTCAACAAAAAGAGGCTCGAGGCACGACAACTGCGCGACTCGCTGACAACACAACAGGCACGGCAAAAGAGTATGGAGCAGAGCCTGAGAATGAGAAACATGCTGCTCAACGGAATACTCGTCGTAGCGGCCGTCATCTTGGTCATCACCAGTCTGTACATCTATTATATAAGGAGATACGCCCACAGACTGGACCATTCCAACCTGCAGTTGCGCAATACGATCAGCGAACTGTTTGTGGCCAAGGACAAGGCGCTGCAGGCCGACAGGATGAAAACCATGTTTATCCAGAACATGAGCCACGAGATACGCACACCGCTCAACGCCATTGCCGGATTCTCACAGGTATTGGTGGAAATGGGCGACACCCTCAGCGAGGAGGAGAAAAAGGAAATGAACGAAAACATCTCCAACAACTCCGAACTGCTCACCACGATTGTCAACGATATCCTGGACCTCACGTCGCTCGAGAGTGGCAAGTATGTGATGCAAAGCAAGCCTATCCATGTAACCCCCTTGTGCCGACAAGTGCTGGAAACCGTAGCCCACAGGAAGGCTCCCGGTGTGGAGCTGAAGTTACACCTCCAAATACCCGAAGACTATGTCGTGACCACCGACGACCTGCGGGTGAAGCAGGTGCTCATCAACATGATGACCAATGCCGAGAAAAACACCACCCAAGGCTCCATCACCTTAGCTTGCTCGCTGCAGGAGAATCCGGGCATGCTCACCTTCAGTGTCACCGACACGGGAATCGGCATACCCAAGGAGCAAATGGCCCATGTCTTTGAACGCTTCACAAAACTCGACCGCCACAAGCAAGGCTCCGGACTGGGACTGAATATCTGCCGGATGATAGCCGAAAAGCTGGAGGGGAAAATCTATATCGACGAGAACTATACCGGCGGGGCACGCTTCCTCTTCGCCATCCCGACCGACAGCCAGCCTGAAGTCTCCAAGCCCTTCCTGTCATGACACTTCTGCCAATAGCATCGTCAGATTCCGAGACACGCTTAGAAGGGGTATGACCAATGAGAAAGAGCGCATGGCCGGACCATGCGACCGAACGCAAAGCCGCGGAGACAAACAGCGCCAATGGCAAACTACTTGTCTCCGCGGCTTTATTATTTCATGAGGATGAAATGCGGATTTCCAAAAGTAATGTTCAAATGCTACTTTATTTCGGCAGCTCAGCGTCCAGGCGATCTACCGCACCTGTGACAGGATTGAGCATCAGACGGGTCGTGGCACGCTTGTTGAAGAGTTCGGCACTCAGCAGTTCCACCTTGCCAAACTGGCCGGCCATCATGTCCGTCTCCGACAGTTTCTCGGCACCGTCAAAGACGGTCACCCTTACCTTGCCCGGTATGTTGACAAAGATGCCGGTGTCCTCATTCTTCTTTTTCTTCTTGGGCTCTTCCGCCACAGCCGGAGCCTCAGGCAGACTGTGCAGGTCGGCCACCGACAGATAATAAGGCGCTCCCGACAGGTCATCCTTGTCCACCACGCCCAACTGACGGGACAGACGGAAGAGCACCTGCTTGCTTACCTCACCCTCCGGACACACCACAAATGTGTAAACGGTGGTATCCTTCCGCACGGTGCCCGAGAAGAGCTGGGTCATCATGCGGTCCTGCAAGTCCAGGTTATTGAGCATGATACGCAGCTGCTCACCATCCTTCGGCATAAAGTCGGCCTCTCCGCGGTTCAGCTGGTTCTTGCTGTCGCGTATCTCATAGATGTCTTGCGCCGTCAACTCAGCCATCTTGGCCGTGCTTCCAGCCGAAAGGATGTCCTCATTGAGATACTTGTGAGGGTCAACTGGAGCCGGACGCCGGGCCGGAACAAACGGGGCCGGCTCGTTTTTGTTATCCTTGTTGTCCGTATTAATAGCCAGCAAGCGGCCGTCATCGGCCAGCTTCACATTGGCCGCCACACTCTTGGCATTATACTTCACGGCATACGCCTTGCGCTTGTCGGCCTCGCCATAGGCAGAGACGCCCACCTTGAGCACCTTATAGTCCACAGTAGGCTCCTGGCCCACTTCATTCAGACGCAGGTAGCGGTCGGCATACTTACAGAAGTCGCCCGGGGTATAGGATGTCTTCTCCACATACACCGTAAACCGCAGCGCCGTCTTCGGCAGATAGTACACGGCCCCCTCCGGCGTCACGCCCGGTTGGTAATTGCTTATCTCTGACTGGGCCATCGCTCCGCTTGCCAACAAGAGCATAGAGGCCGCTAAAAGCTTTATCTTGTTCATCTTCTTTGTTATGATTCTATTCTTGCATTTACTGATTGTGTAGCTCGCAACGCTTCCTTCTTATGCTTCCAGTTGCTTGAATGCGCGAGGCAGATACCGGATAATGTCGGAAGCCACGAGGCTCTCCACGCCCAAGTCCCGGGCAGCCAAATCACCGGCCAGTCCGTGCAGATACATACCCAAAAGGCAGGCATCCTCCTGCTTGTAGCCACGGCCCAGCAGACCGGTAATGATACCGGTAAGCACATCGCCACTACCGGCGGTGGCCATGCCCCCGTTACCCGTGGTATTGAAATACACATGGCCGTCGGGCAGACAGAGCGCCGAGTAATGGCCTTTCAAAATGATGTATCCATCGAGCCGCCGGGCCAGGTCGAGTGCTTTCTGGAGCCGCTCGAAACTGTCGGAACTGTGGCCCATCATGCGGTCAAACTCACGCGGATGGGGAGTCATCACAATACCTTTGGGCAACTGTTGCAGCCATGCCCGGTGGTTGGCTAAGATATTCAGCGCGTCAGCGTCGGCCACAACAGGACACTGGGTGCGCCTCAGCTGGGCTATCAAGGCTATGGCAGTACCTTCGGTCTGCCCCAGGCCAGGGCCAATGCCCATCACGTCGTACTCGTCGGTGTCCACCGGCTCTCCGAAGCCCACTTCTTCCAGGTCTTGCTGCACAATAGCCTCAGGCACAGCCATCTGGAGCACCAGATTGTTGCTGCGGGGCGTATGGACCGTCAGCTTGCCGATGCCCGACCGGAGACAGGCCTTCGCCGCCAAGATGGCAGCGCCGGCCATTCCGTAGCTGCCGGCCACCAGCAGGGCGTGGCCCATCATGCCCTTATGGACAAAGACACCGCGCGGCATGAGGATACGTCGGATATCGGCTTCCTCCACCATTTCATAAGGAGCGTCCGTCTGCTCCATGCCCTCAGCGCTAATCTGGATGTCCAGCGTGCGCAGCCGCCCGACAAACTGCTGGTTCTCGGCAAAGAGAAACGACAGCTTGGGCTGCTGGAGCGTGAGGGTCATGGTGGCCCGGATGATATTGGCCCGCACGTTGAAGGTATTGTCCTCCGCCATCAGACCGGAAGGCACATCGATGCTGACCACCTGCGAATGGGAGGCGTTGATATACTTCACCAACGAGGCGAATCCACCCGCCAAAGGCTTGTTGAGCCCCGAGCCAAACAGACCGTCCACCACAAGGGTGCCGGCCTCAAGTTTGGGAGGGTCAAACTCTTGGGTCACCTCGACAAAGTTCTTCACCTGATGGTTGCCCAGTATACGCTTCTTGTTGGTCTCACAGTCGGCCGACAGATGGCCGGTGATGTTGAAAAGATAAGCCGTCACAGTATAGCCTTGCTCGCCCAGCAGCCGGGCCACGGCCAGCGCGTCGCCGCCATTGTTGCCCGGTCCGGCAAACACCACCACCGGCACGGCGTCGCTCCACTCTTCCCTAATGGCACGGACAATGGCCCGGGCCGCGCGCTCCATCAGATGGATGGACTCGATGGGTTCATGTTCTATCGTATATTCGTCAAGCTCGTGTATCTGAGCACTTGTAAAAATCTTCATACGTGCAAAAATACGAAATAAAAGCTAATTAAGGCCCATGATTCGGCATATTTTTCGTAATTTTGCACAAAATTACGAAAACGCACTATGAGTATAGTCAAAATCAAAGACAAGACCTTCGAGACATCCATACCCGAAGAGGAGATCAAACAGCGTGTACAAGCCGTGGCAGAACAAATCAACCAGGACATGGGCGACAAGAACCCCCTGTTGCTCGCCGTGCTCAACGGCTCGTTTATCTTCGCTGCCGACTTGATGCGCGGCCTGACCATTCCCTGTGAGATATCATTTGTCAAGATGGCATCCTATGAGGGCACATCGTCTACCGGAAAGATGAAGCAACTCATCGGCATCAACGCCGACTTGAAGGGGCGCCACATCATCATCGTGGAGGATATCGTGGAGAGCGGATTCACCATGCAGAGCATGCTCGACCAGCTGAAAGGCTTCGACCCCGCCTCGATACACATCTGCACCTTGCTCCTGAAGCCCAACCGGCTGAAAATTCCTCTCGACATCGAGTATGTGGCCTTCCGCATACCCAACGACTTCATCCTGGGTTACGGTCTTGACTATGACCAGCAAGGACGCCAGCTGCGCGACATCTACACGCTGAAGGAAGACTGACGAAAAAGCATTTCCATTCATAAAAACACATAAACATTTTAAGGTAAAAGATGAAGAATATCGTGATTTTCGGTGCTCCCGGTTCAGGAAAGGGAACACAGAGCGACTTGATGATCAAGAAGTACGGTTTCGGACACATCTCCACTGGCGACGTGCTCCGCAACGAAATCAAGAACGGCACCGAGCTGGGCAAAACAGCCAAGGGCTATATCGACAACGGACAGCTGATTCCCGACGAGCTGATGGTCAACATCCTGGCCAGTGTATACGACAGCTTCGGCAAGGAGCACAAAGGTGTCATCTTTGACGGCTTCCCCCGCACCATCCCTCAAGCCGAGGCACTGAAGAAGATGCTCAACGAGCGCGGCCACAAAATCGCAGCCATGATTGAGCTGGACGTGCCCGAGGACGAGCTGATGACACGCCTCATCAAGCGCGGACAGGAGAGCGGACGCTCTGACGACAACGCCGAGACCATCAAGAAGCGCCTGGATGTGTACCACAACCAGACATCTCCCCTCATCGACTGGTATGAGAAGGAAGGCATCCACAACCACATCAACGGTCTGGGTGAGCTCGACCGCATCTTCAGCGACATCTGCGCAGTCATCGACGGCATCGCTGAATAAGCACGAAAAAGACAAGAAATATTCATACGCAAGCAAGGGCGTGTCCAAGGAGATACAACTTCTGGGCACGCCCTTGCCTTTCTGCCCTAATGCTCCCTTCCATATCCGGAAGAAGTACCCTCGCCACACCCAGACATTCCCCCAACGACAAAGCACAGGAAGCGAACACATGACAGTCTGTCTATTCTCCCATTTTAAGAAGATATCATCCTTGTCGAAGGAAACGAGTAAGCCGATTCCTCTAAATATTCTTAAACCTCATGGCTATCTCATTGTTTTTTAGTAACTTTGCAACGTTTTGGTGTCAGGAAGTGTCGTGACTGGAGCATTTTGCGGATATTGTTTGCAAAAACACCGGCACGCCACCAGCCCTCGTGAAGAGGGGAAAGCACACCGATTTTTCAGAAAAAGTAACAACAAAGACATTTATGGCAGAATCCAATTTTGTAGACTACGTAAAGATTTATTGCCGCTCGGGTAAGGGCGGAAAAGGTTCCATGCACCTCAGACACGTGAAATACCAGCCCAACGGAGGCCCCGACGGGGGCGACGGCGGAAAGGGCGGCAGCATCTATCTGCGCGGCAACCACAACTACTGGACCTTGCTTCACCTGAAATACGAGCGCCACATCTTTGCGGAACACGGCGGCAACGGCGGACGCGACAAGTGTCACGGCACCGACGGCAAAGACGTGTATATCGATGTGCCTTGCGGCACGGTGGTCTACAACGCCGAGACAGGAAAATATGTATGCGACGTGACCTACGACGGTCAAGAGGTGCTCCTGCTTAAGGGAGGACGCGGCGGACTGGGCAACTTCCAGTTCCGCACAGCTACCAACCAGGCACCCCGCTACGCACAGCCCGGCGAGCCGATGCAGGAGATGACCATCATCCTGGAACTGAAGCTCCTGGCCGACGTGGGACTGGTGGGATTCCCCAACGCCGGCAAGTCTACGCTGCTCTCGGCCCTGTCGAGCGCGCGGCCCAAGATAGCCAACTATCCCTTCACCACGCTCGAACCCTCGCTCGGCATCGTGGGCTACCGCGACAAGCAGTCGTTTGTCATGGCCGATATCCCGGGTATCATCGAGGGCGCCAGCGAAGGACGCGGACTGGGGTTGCGCTTCCTCCGCCACATCGAGCGCAACTCCCTGTTGCTCTTCATGGTGCCCGGCGACACGGACGACATCAAGAAGGAGTATGAGGTGCTGCTCAACGAGCTGAAGAACTTCAACCCCGACATGCTCGACAAGCACCGGGTGCTGGCCGTGACCAAATGTGACCTGCTCGACGACGAGTTGGAGGAGATGCTCAAGGAGACACTGCCCACCGACCTGCCCGTGGTGTTCATCTCGTCGGTGGCCGGCAAAGGACTCACCGAACTGAAGGACATCCTTTGGAGAGAGCTGAACAGCGAGAGCAACAAGCTCCAGGAGATTACCGCCGAGGACACACTCGTACACCGCGACAAGGACATGAGCCGCTTTGCCGATGAGATGAAGGCCGAGGGAGAAGACGAGGACATCGAATATATCGACGAGGAGGACATCGAAGACCTCGACGACTTTGAATATGAGGACGAGGAGGAAGGCCATGAATAAGCCTGTCCTTTCTTATTATGACATGGGCCCCGGGGCCGTGGCCTTCAGCACCACCCGACAGGGGGGCGCAAGCCAAGGCAACTATGCGGAACTGAACGTCAACGCCTTCTGCGGTGACACGCCGGAAGCCGTGGCCGCCAACCGAGACGCCCTGTGCCAAGAGCTGGGCATCACCACCAGCCAGCTCATCATGCCCCACCAGACCCACGGCACCGAAATCCGACAGATAGCCCAGGACTTCCTCGCCCTGCCCGACGCAGTAAGAGCCATGATTCTGGAGGGAGTGGACGCCGTCATGACGGATGTCAAGGGCATCTGCATCGGGGTGTCCACAGCCGACTGCATCCCCATCCTGCTTTATGACAAGGAGCGGGGCGTGGCCTGCGCCGTACATGCCGGATGGCGCGGCACACTGGCCAAGATAGCCACCAAGGCCGTGGCCGCCTTGGTGATGCACTACCGGGTGAACCCCACAGGACTGAAGGCAGTCATCGGGCCCGGCATCTCGGCCGACAGCTTCGAGGTGGGCGACGAGGTGTACGAGCAGTTTGCCTCGGCTGGCTTCGACATGGAGCCTATCAGCCACCGTAAAGAGAAATGGCATATCGACTTGCCAGCCTGCAACCGCATCCAACTGACGGAGATGGGGCTCAAGCCGGATAACATCACGATATCGGACATCTGCACCTTCAAAAATGCCGACCGCTATTTCTCTGCCCGCCGCTTGGGCACTGACTCGGGACGGATATTCACCGGCATACTTCTAAGATAAGCCTAATCTGCCGGACTCACTTCCACTCGAAGTAACCGGCAAAAAACAATAAAACAACGCTATGAAACTAAAAAATCTCTTGATAGCCGTCTGTCTGACGGCCTCAGCCACAATGGCCACGGCCAAAGATGAGTTTACGGCCTTGGAACAGCAACAGATAAGCATCGCCACCCCAGGACTGTTCAGCCAGTCGAACGCCTTTACAGTGGACTTCGCCGGCATGCGAGGCAGCGACTACAGTTTTCCTTTGCCTGTGGGCAAGGCCAAGCTGAACAGGGACTACACCGTGGACATAACCACCCAAAAGGGGGACGCCGTGAAAGCCATGTTCTCGGGCACCGTGCGACTGTCCAAAAACCAGCAAGGCTACGGCAATGTCATCGTGGTGCGCCATGACAACGGCCTGGAGACCGTCTATGCCAACAACGCCCAAAACCTCGTGGAGGTGGGCGACCGCGTCAAGGCCGGACAGACCCTCGCCATTGTGGGCACCGAGGGCGGACGCACCTGCTGCACCTTCTCCATCATGGTCAATGGCGGACGCATCAACCCGGAGATGATTCTCAACCTGAAGAGCCACCGGCTGCTCCGCGAGACCATACTTTGCCGCAACGCCGGCAACCACGTGGACATGAGCGTGGTGCGCAGCGGCAAGGCGGCACGCGGCGAACAGGCCGCCAACCGAAAGGAAAACACGCCGGTGGAAGCCTTTGCCAACAGCAACAAGTTTACCATCAACCTGGCCAACTTCAACCCCGGCGAATGGAGCTATCCCCTGCCCGACAGCAAGATTATCAGCCACTACGGCACCCGGGGCGGACGCCGACACACGGGTGTGGACATCAAGACCAAGCCCAACGACGAAATTCTGGCCGCCTTCGACGGGGTGGTGACCATGTCGCAATCCTATGCGGCCTACGGCAACTGCATCCGTATCAAGCACGACAACGGCCTGGAGACACTCTACAGCCACAACTCCAAGAACTTCGTGAAAGTGGGCGACAAGGTGAAGGCCGGACAGGTCATCGGACTGACCGGACAAACCGGACGCGCCACCACGCCCCACCTGCATTTCGAATGTCGCATCAACGGCAAAATCTTTGACCCGGCCAACATCTTCGACCACCTGAACCACTCGCTCAAGATGGAGCAGGTAACCTTCACCAAAAACGGTAACACCATCACCGTCAGAGGGGAGAAGAACTATATGGCAAAAGGGAAATAAGCCCAAAACTCACATTCCCGACAGCATCAAGGCGATAACACAGGAGAGCCAAGCGAGCCCCTGTGTTATCGCCTTTTCCATATTCATTTCCATACTTTTAGGATGACATTCTTCACCGACAGACATTCTGTCTGCCATATAAGCCACATTTTCATTGAAATGTAACCACCATATCGGAAAATTTATTTAAATTTGCAGTAAAATTATAAAATAGCGAGACACCAGCCTCGTTATACCTATTTTAAAAGGGCGCAAAGCCCATGTATTCTTAATTAATTAACAATTCATTCATCTATGCAGAAGAGATTGCATTTACTCATTGCCCTGATGGTACTGATGGTATCCACGGCAATGGCGCAGATTACCACCTCTGGCTTGAGCGGTGTGGTAACTGCCGACGGTGAAGATGTGATTGGCGCCACCATCGAGGCCACTCACATTCCTTCAGGCACACGCTACAATGCAGTGACCAACACCAAGGGTAAGTTCACCATCAACGGTATGCGTGTCGGTGGACCTTACGAGGTCAAAATCAGCTACATCGGCTATGAGACCAAAGTGGTGAAGGATGTCAAGCTCCAATTGGGCGAGACCTTCAACCTCAACACCACGCTGAGCCAAGACGCACAGCAACTGGGCGAAATCGTGGTGACAGCCAAGGCCACCAAGTTCAATGTGGAGAAGACGGGCGCGTCGACCAACATCACCAACGCCCAAATCACCAACATGCCCACCATCAGCCGAAGCATCACCGACATCACGCGCCTCTCGCCTTACGGCGGCAACGGCATGTCGTTTGCAGGTGCCGACGGGCGCACGGCCAACTTCACGGTGGACGGTGCCAACTTCAACAACAACTTCGGCCTGTCATCCAAGCTCCCCGGCGGCGGCAATCCAATCTCTCTCGACGCCATCGAGGAAATGCAGGTGGTCATCTCGCCCTTTGACGTGCGACAGACCAACTTCATCGGAGGCGGCATCAACGCCATCACCAAGTCGGGTACCAACACCTTCAAGGGTACCGCCTATGTGTACCACCGCAACGAGAACATGAAGGGCGACGCCATCGAGCGGCAGCAAATCAGCGGCGCCCGCGAAAAGGACCAGCAGACCACTTGGGGATTCACCCTCGGCGGACCTATCATCAAGAACAAGCTCTTCTTCTTCGCCAACGGCGAGATGATCAAGACACCTACCGTGGCCACACGCTGGCGCGGATCGGAAGACGGCATCGGCAACGCCAACGACTATATCTCACGCACCAAGATCTCTGACCTGCAACGGGTGTCCGACTTTGTGAAAGAGAAGTATGGCTACGACACAGGCTCTTACAACAGCTTCCCCGCCGACGAGAGCAACTATAAGTTCCTCCTGCGCCTGGACTGGAACATCACCGACAGGCATCGCCTGGCCCTGCGCTACAACTACACCAAAAACCGCGCATGGAACGCCCCCAACCGTACGTCCATGAACGGTGGTACCGCCGCCGCCAACGACCGTATGTCGCTCTACTCCATGTCTTTCGCCAACTCCATGTATGCAGTTGACAACCTCGTGAAGTCATTCTCCGTAGACTTAAACAGCCGCTTCACGGACAACCTCTCCAACCAATTCCTCGCCACTTACTCCAAGCTCGACGACACCCGCTTCACCCACTCCTCCGAGTTCCCCTTCATCGACATCCTCGACGGCGGACAGATGAGCGTGGACGGAACGGCCAGCGCCGACGGCACCGACAACTACATGGCCCTGGGCCAGGAGCTGTTTACATACCGCAACGCCGTGCACAACACCATCTGGACGGCCAAGGACGACGTGACTTACTACCTGGGCAATCACAAGATTATCGGCGGTGTGAACTTTGAGCACCAGATGGCCGACAACGTGTACTTCCGCAACGGTACCGGCTACTACCGCTACCACAGCCTGGACGACTTCCTCAGCGGAGCCGCTCCCGAAATCGTGGCCCTCTTCTACGCCTACGACAACAAGGACGCAGCCGACCGCGTGCAGTTCAACAAGCTCGGCGTCTACGCACAGGACGAATGGCAGGCTACACCCAATCTGAAACTGACTTACGGCATCCGCTTCGACGGACTCTTCTTCAACAACGGTGACCTGATTACCAACAAGGCCATCTACGACCTCGACTACAACGGCACTCACTATGACACCGGCAAGTGGCCCAACTCCACACTGACCGTGTCGCCCCGTCTGGGATTTGTATACGACGTGTTTGGCGACAAGAGCCTGAAGGTGCGCGGAGGTTCCGGACTCTTCTCGGGCCGTCTGCCCTTGGTGTTCTTCACCAACATGCCCACCAACTCGGGCATGAGCAAGTATCAGGCTGTATACAACGAGACCGGCAAGTCGGGCGGCACCAAGATTGACATGAACGCTTTTGCCGGCGGTCTCGTGACCGACGCCAACGGACAGGCCACCATCGCCGCCCTGCGCGACAAGATGGTGTCCTTGGGATGCCCCACGACGGTAAGCCCCGATGACGGTACGGTAAGCAGCTCCTTCTGCGCCATAGACCCCAAATTCAAAATGCCGCAGGTATGGAAGACCTCGCTGGCCGTAGACTATCAGATACCGGTAAGCTTCCCGCTGTCGGTCAGCGTGGAGGGTATCTTCAACAAGACGGTCAACGCCGCCACCATCTCCGACATGAGCATCCCCTCGCCGGCCGGATTCGCCCATCTGAACGGTGCCGACGCGCGTCCGCTCTATCCCAACGGATTCCGCACCAACCCCAAGGCCTTCGTGCTGGGCAACACCAGCCGCGGCTACGGATGGTCGTTCAGCGCCACGGTCAACGCCGAGCCTGCTGAATGGCTGAGCCTCATGGCTTCCTACACACACACCGTATCAAAGGAGGTGACCTCACTGCCCGGCTCCAACGCCGAGTCGGCCTTCACCTATGTGCCCACCGTGGAGGGTCCTAACAACATCAAGCTCCACAACGGTGTCAACGTAGTGCCCGACCGCTTCATCGCCGCCGCCACCGCCCACGACAAGAGCGGCAACCACTACAGCCTCATCTACGAGACTTGGCGAGGCGGATACAACTACTCGTTCATGACCGTCAACGACATGAACGGCGACGGATACAACTATGACGCCGCCTATATCCCGACCGACGCACAGGTAGCCAACAACCAGTTCCGCTTCGCCTCGGAGGACGACAAGACGCGCTTCATGGACTATGTACACAACAACAGCTTCCTGAAAGACCACCAGGGCGAATACGCAGAGCCTTACAGCCTCTACTCTCCCTGGGTACACCGCGTGGACTTCAGCTACAAGCACGACTTCAAGCTGAACGTGGCCAACCACACCCACACCCTGCAGCTGAGCTTCGACATGAAGAACGTGCTCAACTTCTTCAACTCCAGCTGGGGCGTGATGAAGTATCTCAACCCGGCCATCGGCTCCGACGCGCGCATCCTCAAGTATGAGGGCTACGACGCCGAGGGCTACGCCACCTTCTCCACACCGAAGGCCATCAACGGCGACACCAAGACCTTTGTGCCTTACCATGCCATCGGACAGTGCTGGTACGCCTCTGTAGGTCTGAAGTATATTTTCTAATACATCCCCACTAAATCAGCAAGTATATGAAACTGAAACATATTTTAGCGGCTTTTGCCGTGTCGCTCACCGCCCTGACCAGCTGTGACGACGACCAGAACTTAACCCAGCTCGGCTCGGTGGAAGTGACCAAGTCGCTGGTGGCCATCCCTGCCGACGGCGGCGCCGACACGATTCATATCACGGGCAACGGCGACTGGACCATCCGCACCAAGGACGCCAAGGGCGTGGAGAAGGACTCCATACCCGCCTGGTTAGAGGTGACACCCACCACAGGCAGCGGCGAGGCCGACGTGATATTCAAGGCCGAGAAGACCACCAAGAGCCTGTCTACCACGCTGTATCTCTCCTGCAACGGCGAGTCGCAGCGCATACAGGTCATCCAGCAGGCCGGACGGGTGGAGCTGCCCATCTCTACCTGCGCCCAGTTCCTCGCCGGACCCGACGGTGACTCTTACCGCATCAAGGGCACGGTGACCAAAATCACAAGCACCACCTACGGCAACATGTATATCAACGACGGCACGGGCGAGGCTTATGTCTATGGCACGCTCGACGCCAACGGCGGCGAGAAAAACTTTGCCAGCCTGGGCATCGAGGTGGGCGACGAGGTGACCGTGCAGGGACCCAAGGAAACCTACAAGGGTACCATGGAACTGAAGAACGTGACCGTGATTGCCATCAACAAGTCGCTCGTCAAGGTGGACTCTCTCTCTACCACCAAGATGGGCAAGGAAGGCGGCGAGCTCACGGCTTACCTCACCGTGAAGGGTGAAGGCCTGGCTGTCGACGTGCCGGAGGACGCACAGGGCTGGATCAGCACCAAGGCTGTACAGACATCGGGCACCACGGCCAAGGTCATCTTCAAGGTGGCAGCCAACGAGGGCGGCGAGCGCGCCACGACACTCAGCTTCACCACCGAGAAGGACGGCAAGACGTATACCTCTACCACAGAGTTCACCGAGGAAGGCTCTATCATACCGCTGACCATCGCCGAGTTTAACGCCCAGCCGGTGGGAACAGCACTCTACCGCCTGACGGGTGTCATCTCGGAGGTCAAGAACGACCAGTATGGCAACTTCAACATCAAGGACTACAGTGACGAGGTGTATGTATACGGATTAGGCTCCAAGGGTGACTTCACCAAGCACGGACTGAAGGCCGGCGACATCGTGACCATCGTGGGACAGCGGTCTGAGTATAACGGCAGCATCCAGGTGGGCAAGGCACAGTTGGAGACGTCTTACAACATTGCTGACGCACCCGCCACCACTGTGGCCGACTTCCGCAACGCCGCCGAGAGCAAGACGCAGCTATACCGCCTCTCAGGCACCATCGTGAAGTCGTCGGAAACAGGAGCCAAGTTTGACCTGAACACCTATGGCAACTTCGGCCTGAAGGATGAGACGGGCGAGGTATATGTATACGGTCTGCTCACAGGCTGGAACGGCGACAAGAAGCAGTGCGCCAAGCTCGGACTGAAGGAGGGCGACAAGGTGACCATCATCGGCTGCCGCTCTTCTTACAACGGACAGATACAGGTGGGCGACGCCTTCTTCTATACCAAGGATTAAACAATCTGCAGCTCTGGCGGATTCATGAAAAAAAAGTCTCTCGGCCTTTCTCATGGCCGAGAGACTTTTTTTTGTTTTCACACGGACAAGGGCTGACAGCGCGGCAATCTGTGACCTTGCCAGACATAGTGGGTGCGGTGTCTCACCGCACAATACAATTTGGGATATCCATTATTTTTAA
>CALGHW010000051.1 GCA_937916075.1 uncultured Prevotella sp. | reverse complement strand
GACGGCAAGCTCATCGCCACCCAGGGCACACGGACCGCCTCACTGGACCTGGCCAGCCTCAGCGCCATGTACTTCAGCAATGACGGCACAGCGACCATCCAGACCTTAAGAGAGAACAACCGGAATGTCATCGTGAAAGGACGGAACATCTATGTGTGTCCCGACACCGATGCCAAGATTGAACTATACAGCCTGGACGGCACCCTGAAGGAAAGCCGGCAAATCGGAGCCGGACAGACCGCCACACTGTCCACACCCGTGGGAGGCTTATATATCGTGAGTGTCAACGGAGTGAAAACCAAAGCACTTGTAAGATGAAAAGACCAGCACAAACCCTCATATTCTTCGCGGCCGCAGGCTTATACAGCATGCAGGCCGGAGCACAGACCCTGAACATCTGCACAGGACAGATAACCACTGCCGTGAAGGCCTCGGCCGACAGGATGGGATTTGCCGACGGCGGCTCGCAGCTCTCCGTTGGCGGAAAGACATTCGACACCTCGCAGATAGACAGTATTTACATTGACAACAGCCAGATGGCCGACGGAACAGTTCGCGTGATATACAGTGGCGAGTCAGCCCGGGTCATCGTAGCCGGCAACATCGCCCCGTATCTCACCACCCAAGTGACAGGGGCCC
Source organism: uncultured Prevotella sp. (assembly GCA_937916075.1). Taxonomy (GTDB): domain Bacteria; phylum Bacteroidota; class Bacteroidia; order Bacteroidales; family Bacteroidaceae; genus Prevotella. The sequence continues at coordinate 4,506 of CALGHW010000051.1, read as the reverse complement.
ACGTGAGCATCGTGCAGAGCAGCGACCTGACCGACGAGATTACCTATACGCTGGAGGGTGCCTCCAGCAACGGATCTTTCTGGATGGACGGAAAGCTGAAATCCAGTCTGGTGCTCAACAACCTGACGCTGACCTGCGCTGACAGTGCGGCCATCAATATCCGCGACGGCAAGCGCATCAGCGTGGAACTGCCCGAAGGTACGGTAAGCACACTCAAGGACGGGGCCAACGGCAGCCAGAAAGCCTGCTTTGCCGTCAAGGGACATACCGAGTTTAAAGGAGCCGGCACACTCAACCTCTATGGAAACGCCAAGCACGCCTTCAGCAGCAACGAGTACGTGGAACTGAAAAAGAGCCTCGGCACCATCAATATCCTGTCGGCCCAAAAGGACGGCATGAACATTGACCAATACCTGGAGATGAAGGGAGGAACGGTGAATATCAGCGGAGTGGCCGACGACGGCATACAGATAGCCAAGACCGATGATGACACCGACGAACAAAACGGACAGGCCATCATCAGCGGCGGCACACTCACCATCCAGGTGACAGGAGCAGCCGCCAAAGGCATCAAGTGTGAGGACTCGCTCTTTGTGAGCGGTGGCAACATCAACATCACCACGTCGGGCACTGGCGAATATGACAGTAGCGACAACGACGTGAGCGCGGCCGCAGCCATCAAGGCCGACGCCGCCGCCACCATCAGCGGCGGCACACTGACCCTGAAGAGCACCGGCGCCGGCGGTAAGGGACTGAGCTGCGACGGCGACATCCTCATCAGCGACGGCACCATGGTCATCACAACCACAGGCAAGCAATATTCATATAACCGGCTGACGGCATCGCCCAAGGGCATCAGGTCTGACGGCAACCTGACCATCAGCGGTGGCGACATCAACGTGAGCTGCACAGGAGGAGAAGGGGCTGAAGGCATCGAAAGCAAAAAGGTGCTGACCATCTCGGGCGGCAATATCGTCGCCAACACGTATGACGACGGTCTGAACGCCTCCAACAATATCACCATCAGCGGCGGAAAGGTGTACAGCTGCGCCACCAACAATGACGGCATCGACTCCAACGGCACGCTCACCATCACGGGAGGACTCGTGATAGCCAGCGGCACCAAAACTCCTGAAGAAGGATTCGACTGCGACCAGAACACATTTACCGTCACAGGAGGCACGCTGATTGGCATTGGCGGCACCACTTCCACCCCCACCTCGTCAGTGACCAAGCAGCCCGTATTTATCCTGGGCGGCAAACAATATACAAAGGGACAGTATCTCACACTGGCCGACGCCTCGGGCAACACCATCTGGGCGTTCCAGATACCTCAGGACTACAGTCAGCAGGCCACCTTGCTCATCTCGTCACCGTCCATGAGTGTGGGCAGCAGCTATACGCTCACGACCGGTGCATCGGTCAGTGACGGCACGCTGTGGCAGGGATTCACGGACGACTCCACCGTAAATGGCGGAACCACCCTGCAGACCTTCACCCAAAGTTCGATGATTACCTCGACCGGAAATTCCGGAGGAGGTCCCGGAGGCGGTGGCAATCCTGGCGGAGGGGGAGGCCCCGGAGGCGGTGGCGGTCCTGGCGGAGGGGGCCGTCCGTGGTAGCCAACAAGCTACCACACCCGCCAACAATCAAGACATCATGTTTTTCTCGATTCGCCGGAACGGTTTTCCTGTCTCTTTTGGAAAGCCTTCCGGCGATTTTTCGTTTTTAGTGACATTTAAGACATTACTCATCTTCCCAACATCCGGCCGGAGATATACCCTACAAGCCGCTCCCGATAACTGTCGCCCACAGGCACATCCACCCCTCCCTCAAGCACGATGCGGCTCTTGTGGACTTCGCTGATACAGGTTAGGTTGACAATATACGACTTGTGAACACGCATAAAGACATCACCGGGAAGCCGCTCCTCCATTTTCTTCATGCTCATCAAGACAATGACGGGCTTCTCCTGACGGTCGAGACGAATGCGGAGATACTCGCTCATACCCTCTATCAGCAGGATATCCTTCACCTGGATACGCACCACCTTGTAATCGGTTTTCAAAAACAGCACATCGGAAGTGTCGTCCGGAGCGGCCGGCTGCCGATGGAGCAGTTCGTAGCGTCGCTTCACCTTGTTGGCCGCCTGAAGCACATCACCCATGCCAAAGGGCTTGAGCAGATAGTCCACGGCCTCCACCTTGTATCCGTCGAGCGCATATTCCTGATAAGCGGTGGTGAACACCACCATGGGAGGATTCTTCAGCGACTTCACGAAGTCGAGCCCATTGAGGTCGGGCATGTTGATATCGATAAAGATGACATCCACCTCCACCTCGTCGAGCATACGCATGGCGTCCAGCGCACTCTGACAAGAGCCTTTCAACTCAAAGAAAGGCACCTTGCCTAAATAAGCCGACAACTGCTGGAGAGCCAACGGCTCATCATCAATGGCAATACATTTTATCATGTTTTTCCCTCTTTATTCTTTTAAGCAAAAGAGCGCCCCTCGAACGAGGGATTGTCCCACTCCGAAGGCCGCTCTTGTCGTCCATATATTATCCTTCGCGCGGTTGCCCAGACAGGCCACCGGCTGACTTTACTTACGGAAAATCTTCTTGCCGTTCTGTATCATCAAGCCACGGGCGGTCGATGCGTCCACCTGGCGTCCGTCCATCGAATAAGCGGGAGCGTCGGCTTCTGTTTGCGGTCTGGCCACGGCAGGAGTGATGCCGGCAGCATCCTTCGTGCGGAAACTGAAGCGGAAATCGTCGGCGCTCCACCAAGACGAGCCGGTGCCGGTGGCCGTCAGCACAATGTCCACGGTATTGTCCTGTCCCACCATGACGGGGTCGAGCGTGATGCGCTCCCAGCCATTGGCCCACTGGCTGCCCTCGGCAGATGTGTTGCCCTTGCCCACAAAGGTGGCGGCCACGGTCTGGGTGTCATAGTCGGACGAGGAAGCGGTCATCTTCAGCTCCATCGACACGTTTGACGAGGCGCGCGCCAGCACGCTGCGCGTATATTCGCCCACTGGCAACTTCTTGATGGTCTGCTGCATGGACGAGCTGACCCCATTCTGTTTCCACATGTTCCAGTAGGTGTTTTCCTTGTCGCCGTCGGCAGCCTCTCCCTTGGCAGTCTCCACGTTGGTAACAGTCCATCCGTTGGTTCCGTCATTGCAGTCGGCATTGACAATACCGCTCATGTCGACAGGGACGCTGACACTCTCAGAGCCAAACAGGGTGACGGTCTTCACCCGGAAGCGGTCCTCGTAGCGGTCGATGTCGCCTACGGGAGTACGGTATGTCAATTCGGTGTCATCAAACTTGCTCCGGTCAGTCCACTCATACATTGCAGTCCACTGGCCCGTCTTCTTCGAGTAGTGCTCCAGGGTGATGACATCGGCGCAGTCGCCATTGGTGTTGGTCACCGTGAAAATCAGGTTACGGCTGTTGCCGCTGATGGCCAGCTGGGCTTTCTTCACAGCCGGTCGCCACCAGTTAGGCGCCTTTTGGTAGTCCTTGTTGTAGGCAAAGGTAGAGCGTGTCTTCTGATAGACGGTTCCGGCAGGCGTCACCCATCCGTCGTCGTTGATAAACCGGCGCGACGAGGTGTCCCACTGATAATAAGAGTAGCGCTCCACAAACGGGCAGCTCTCCAGCATATTCACGATATCAAAGATGGCGGCGCGGTTCTTTTCCAGTTGCTCGCCATAGTTGGAAGGCCAGGTCTCCTTGGTCCACGATGCGCCATAAGCCCACTCAGTAATCCAGATGGGGCGCTTGGTCTTGTCATAGACATCCTTCAGACGGTTATACCACGCCTGGGCACCATTGGCCTCATTGGGTCCCCAGTAAGCATGGAGGGCCACATAGTCACAGCGGTAGGCCATATCGTCCACATGGCCGATATACTCCTTCACCCAGCTGAGGTCGGTAGGAGCGGGTGAGCCCACACGCATAGGCAGCGTGCCCATGTCTTGCGTCTTGGTGGTGGCAGTCCACGAACTGATTACGCCGCCACAGTCGCATTTGTCGTGCTGCTCAGAGTGGTCGGGCTCGTTGAATCCCAACACGTGCGTGCTGGCTTCCTTGCCGGCCAAGGTGGACATCGACGGCCAGTAGATATGCTGGCGGATAGGCACATACTCGGCGTCGGCGGTGGAGTTGCGGTCGGCGCTCCAGGTATAAAACCAGGAGGCGTTCATCGTCTTCACCCCTCCAGCCACGCCGTTGTCGTTTTGGGTGGAGCACCATCCCTTCTTCGACACATACTGCCAAGGCTTGATATGCACCGACGAGATGCGGCGGTCGAGTGCCTCGGGCAGGTCGTTGACCACCAGGTCGGCATGGTCGGCCACATACACCCGCGAATAGCCTTCGCCCGACTGTCCAGTGGCCACCACGGCCATATATCCGCGCTTGAGCACGAAGCTGCGCATCTGGTTGTTGTCGGCTCCCAGCGTCGTATAGTTCTTCTTAGCCAGCTCAATGGCCTTGC
>CALGHW010000050.1 GCA_937916075.1 uncultured Prevotella sp. | reverse complement strand
TGAGGCAGGCACAAGACCCACCATCATCAACAGGCCGACAATCAAAGTTTTCAGTTTCATAAGCGTTATGTTTTTTAGTTTGTATATGCCTTCCTTATTTTTTAGGAATACTGCTTGCGGGCAGTCCCAACTGGCTGGCCCGGTCAGCGTTGCGGTTGCGCAGCTTCTTCTCCTGGTCGGGCTTCTGCTTGGTGATGTCCGCCGGCTTCTGGCTATAGGCCGGCAGGGCCGTGAGGTTCCAGGAGGTGGTCACATCCCACCGGGCCTTACACTCCACCCGCCGGTTGTAGTAATACACCGTCTCGGGCTGCCTGTCGGCATCATAGTCGCCCGTGTCCCAAAGGCCATTTCGGTTGGCGTCGGCGAAAGCCCGCAGATAATAAGTTCCCGGTGACACATAGAAGAAGTCGGCCGTGCCGCCACTGGCCACCACCTGCTTGACCACGGCGTCAGAGCCGTTGAGCAGCTGCACGACCAGCGGAACCGAGTCGGGCACACCACCCAACTGTACCGTCAGCGAGCTGAAGGCGTCGTCCGCCTTGACCCGCAATCCCTGCTTGAAGGCGCGTGAGGCCAGGCCATAGATATCGACAAAGGCAGCGGAGTCTATCTCCAGACTATACTCCACGCCCGGCCGCCACTCGGCACGCACACAGAACTGGCGCTGACGCCCCGCCACGGTGTCTACCAGCAGGCGCGAGCGATACCACAGCGAGTCATGCTTGGCATACAGGTGGAAGGCGGCCGTGTCGAGCCGGGCCAGCGGAGTGGGCAGCTCGATGACCACATTGTTGTCGGGAGCCATCGACGTGGGAATATTGTATTTGGGCTCCAGGGCGGGCTGGGGCATGACGGAGTCATAAGGCTCCCCCTTCTTCTTGGCCCGCTCCATCTTCTTGGTCCACTGCTCAATCTCCTTCTCCTTGTCTTTCAGGCGCTTGGCATAAGGAGTCCTGGCCAGGCACTCCAGCGTGTCGGTCCGGCTGACGAGCTGACCCGTAGAGTCGGTCATGAGATAGGTGGCCTCCATGCGCAAGGTGTCCTGGTTGACCAAGGCCGTGTCGCGAAGCCAGTAATACACCGTGTCGAGCCGTTCGCTCGGCTCGGTGATAAAGGCGTCACGCTCGTCGAAGTTGAGACCACGGAGCTTGGGCAGCTCGGTACTGCCATAGCTGAAGAAGAGCCCGATGCGCTCGGGCGTGGCACGCTCGGTCTTGACCAGATAGCGGTCGGTGAGCGTGGCGGTAAAGGCCCGGAGCACGATGTCGTCGGGCAGGAAGTGGGTATAGGGCACGCGCATGATGGAGTCGATGCGCAGCGAGTCGCGCCAGATGGTGTCCTGGCGGATATCGGGACGACACCGCGGCACAAACTGCTCATGGCTGTAGGCCACCATCTCGCCCTTTTGCGAATAGCGGTAGTTGCCGTCGGCATCCTGCAAGGCGTAGGCGCGGTAAGTGCCGGGGGCCACGCCCTTGACGATAAAGCGTCCACGCCCGTCGGTGCGGGCCACCCGCAAGAGCGGCTGGGTGGTGAAGGCCGTGTCCGACAAGTCGGCATAAAGGCCCACGAGGATGCCTTTGACAGGCTCCAGGTTGCTGGCGTCGAGCACATAGCCCGACACCTCGAGCGTGTCTATCTCCGGTCCGGTTGAGAAGCTGTAGGTATAGTTGCCCAGCGGGTTGCCCTCGTTGTTGTCGGTGATGGCGTCCGAGAAGTCGATGGTATAGGTGGTGTTTGGCTTGAGCGAGTCCTTCAGTTCCACGAGGATACGCTTGCCGCTGGCCTTGATTTCAGGAGTCTCCAGCTGTGGCGGTGACACCACCACCTTGTTGCTGGCGTCCTCTATCTGTATATACTCGTCGAAGTTGATGCTCACCCGGCGGCCGGTCACTCCCGTGGCCTTGTCGGCCGGCGAGGTGCTGACGATGCGCGGGGGCGTGTCGTCATACCATCCGCCGTCGGGATTGCCCATCCGCGCACAGGCGCCTAAAAGCAGAAGGGGCAGCAGCAAGAAGGCCACCTGCCATCCGCATGGTAAGGACTGAGGCTTGCCCCAGGCTGCGAGAGGCCGCACGAGGTGTGCCAGTGTCCGGAATATCTCTTTGATTCTCTCCATATAATCAATAAATTCGTTATTTTCAATTATCTTTCAATCCCTTTTCCAATTCCTCGATAGTCGGCATGGAAGAATTGAAGTTTTTCGGGAAAAGTTTAGACAGTTGGTATTCCGATATACCCATTGGCTCCTTGTATGACTCCAATGCATATTTCGCCACCACATTATCCTTGTCCTTGCAAATGAGCAAGCCGATGGTAGGGTTGTCGACATCGGTCTTGAACTGATGGTTGATGGCAGAAACATAGAAGCTCAATTGTCCCAAGAACGATGGATGGAAAGATTGAGCTTTTAGTTCTATGACCACATATGCATGGAGGTGAGCATTATAAAACAGCAAGTCGGGGAAGAACTCCTGCCGACCTACTTCCAAGCGGAATTGCCTGCCCATATAGGAAAAACCCTTTCCAAGTTCCAACAAGAAACGGGTCACGTTGTTCACCAACTCATCCTCTATCTCACGCTCATCATATTGTTCCCTTAAATTAAGAAAATCCAACTGGTAAGGGTCTTTGGTCAATTGTTGCGCCAAATCACTCTGTACGGCAGGAAGTGTAGATTGGAAGTTGGTGATTGCCTTGCCGGCACGTTCATACAAGTCGGTGTCAAGCCAGTTGAGCAAAGCATCACGTCCCCAATTGTTCTCCCAAGTCTTTTTTACAAAAAACAAGGCCTTGTTCATGTCGCCTTTGCATTTATCTATGATACGGCGATGATGGTCCCAAGGAATGAGAAAAAGCAATTTGAAATCGTCCGCAGACTGCGGACGATTTTGCTTATGTCCTACAACTTGCTGAATATCTGCATCATATAAGCCATCCGTAAATTTTTCCACTGCTTGCTGACTCTTTGACAGCAATGGAGCATAGAGCTTATAAAGATAGCTCATATATTTCAAGTTAGTTGGCGAGAAGCCCTTTACTCCAGGCATTTCTTTCTTCAAGTCCTGACTGAGATTCTTGTAAAAACCAGAGCCGTATGTATTGGTATATTGTTTGGCTTCGATATCTCGACCCAGCTTCCAATAGAAATCCAACAAATATTCATTGGTGGCACACGATGCTTTGAGGCGATGGCTATAAAAACGTTCTTTGAGTTCTACAAGCCAGTCCTTATAGTCGCTATCATCATGAAGGACAGATATGTCAATATCTTTCTTTGCCATTATTCCATTCTTTATTTACGCCACAAATATAATGTTTATCATGATCATCTATTATTTTTTGAGTTCTTTGATGCGAACGGCAGCAAGGGCATCAGTCTCAGAAACAAATCTTTGATTAACATTTTCGTGTCTGGGGTTTACTATCATATATAAAAAACTGGTGCGGGAGGGTCTTTTAGGGGAAGACCTGTACAGCCCCCGCTCAACCGTTCATCTTCAGCAGTTGGTCGATGATGTCGCGGCTGTTGCTCAGGCGGGGCACCTTGTGCTGTCCGCCCAACTTGCCCTTGGCCTTGAGCCAGTCGTTGAACAGGCCTGTACGAGCCTTGATAATCTCGAGGTGCTGCAGGGTGATGTCCTTGTAGCGCTTGGCCTCATAGTCGCTGTTGAGCTCCTGGAGGTGCTCGTCGAGCAGACGGGCAAACTCGTGGAGGTCGGCCGGCTCACGGGCAAACTCGATGAGCCACTGGTGGCGGCACTTGCCCTTGCCGTCCATAAACACCGGGGCGGCCGTATACTCCGACACCTCGGCCCCCGTCTTCATGCAGGCATAGGCCAGGCCACGCTCGGCATTGTCCACGATAAGCTCCTCGCCGAAGGCGTTGATGAAGTGCTTGGTGCGGCCGGTGATGACAAACTTGTATGGATTGACCGAGGTGAACTTCACCGTGTCGCCCAGGATGTAGCGCCACAGTCCGCATGAGGTGGAGATGACCATGGCATAGTTAGTGTCCTTCTTCACGCCCCACAGGGGGACCACCGTGGGATGTTCCTGTCCGAACTCGTCCATCGGGATAAACTCATAGAACACGTCATAGTCGAGCATCAGCAGCATGGAGCGGTCGGCCGGGTCATCCTGCAAGCCGAAGAATCCCTCGCTGGCATTGTAGGTCTCCATATAGTGCATCCGGGGCGACGTGATAAGCTGCTCATACTGTTTGCGGTAGGGCGTGAAGGCCACACCGCCGTGGAAAAACACCTCCAGATTGGGCCACACCTCCTCCAGATGCTCCTTGCCCGTGAGCTCCATCACGCGGCTCAACACGGACAGCATCCACGAGGGCACACCGCTGATATTGGTCACATTCTTGTTCATCGTCTCGCGGGCTATCCGGTCGCGCTTCACCTCGAAGTCCGACAGCAGGGCCGTCTGCTTCTTGGGCACGCGCACCAGGTTGGCCAGCGGATTGATGTTTTCTATCAGGATGGCGCTCAAGTCGCCCACCAGACTGTCTGTCAAGTTATAGTTGGGCGAGTGGCTGCCGCCGAGTATCAGGCTGCGGCCGTCGAAGAGTCGGCTTTGGGGATTGTTGCGCAGATAGAGGGCCACGCAATCCTTGCCGCCCTGATAGTGGATATGCTGCAGTCCGTCGGTGCTGACGGGTATAAACTTGCTCTTGTCATTGGTGGTGCCGCTCGACTTGGCATACCATCTCACCCGTCCCGGCCAGAGCACGTCGCGCTCGCCATGGCGCATGCGGTCGATGTCGCCCTTGAGCTCCTCATAACTGTTGACGGGCACATTCTTGACAAAGTCGTCATAGCCCCGTGAGGCCCCGAAGAGGTGGTTGCGCCCGTACTCCGTATCCTTTGCCTTGTCCAACAGGCGGGTCAGCACCTGACGCTGCAGGGTCTCGCCTTCACTAATATGCCGCTCCAGTTCTCGCTGGCGCGGCTCAAAAACCTTTTTTACTATTCCTGTTATGCTCATTGATGCATCTTTATCTATAAGGTGCAAAGGTAGTGCAAATGAGCGATATGACAAAATGAATCCGGATTCATTTTATGGCTTCTCCGCCTATGAAAGTACTATATAGAGTCAACCAGCAAGTGCAAAATTAAGAATAAACTCTGAAGAACTCTTCT
>CALGHW010000049.1 GCA_937916075.1 uncultured Prevotella sp. | reverse complement strand
GACATCTGTGTGGGCGCATCAGGCACCGACTTCTATATGACAGCCAGCTCGTTCAACTGTATTCCAGGTTTGCCCATCCTGCACTCCAAGGATTTGGTCAATTGGAAGATTGTGGGCTATGCGCTCCAAGAGCTGACCCCAAAAGAGGAGTTCGACAAGCCGTCACACGGCAACGGTGTGTGGGCTCCGTGCATCCGCTACCATAACGGCGAATACTACATCTACTGGGGCGACCCTGACTATGGAGTATACATGGTGAAGACCAAAAATCCCGAAGGCGAATGGGAAAAGCCCGTGCTGGTCATCAAGGGGAAAGGCATGATTGACACCACGCCACTCTGGGATGAAGACGGACGGTGCTACCTGGCCAACGGATGGGCCGGCAGCCGGGCCGGCATGAAGAGCATGCTCAGCGTGCGAGAGCTGTCGGCCGACGGCACCCGGGCCATTGGCAATCCCGTCATGGTATACGACGGCGGCAACGACAACCACACCGTCGAGGGGCCCAAATTCTACAAGCGCGACGGATGGTACTGGATCATGGCACCGGCCGGAGGTGTGGCTACCGGCTGGCAACTGGCCATGCGCAGCAAAAGTCCCTACGGACCTTACGAGTGCCGCACGGTGATGGCACAGGGCAAGACGGCCATCAACGGACCCCACCAGGGCGGATGGGTACACACAGCCCAGGGAGAAGACTGGTTTGTCAACTTCCAGGACAAGGGGGCCTATGGCCGCGTAATCCACCTGCAGCCCATGAAGTGGGTCAACGGATGGCCCGTCATCGGCGAAGCCAAGCAAGGCGCCAAATGTGGCGAACCGGTCACCCGGCACAAGAAGCCCCAAGTGGGCCAGACCTATCCGATAGAAAACCCCGTGGAGAGCGACGAGTTCAACGCCACCGAACTGGGCAAGCAGTGGCAGTGGCACGCCAATTACAACCAAGCCTACGGCATGCCCACGCCTTACGGATTCTTCCGCCTGTACACCCACCGACTGAGTGAACAGTTTGTCAACCTCTGGGAAGCCCCCAACCTGCTGCTCCAAAAAACGCCAGCCGACGCTTTCACAGCCACCACAAAAATCAAGTTCGCCGCCAAGAAAGAAGGCCAATACGGAGGCCTTATCATGATGGGACGAAGCTACAGCGCATTGGTGGTCAAACGCGCGGGCGACGAATTCCAGCTACAACAAGTCACGTGTAATATGGCTGACAAGGGAAAGCCCGAAACCGTCAAGGTCCTTGCCACCTTGAAGCCCACCAGCAAAGACAAAATTCAGTATGACCCCGCCATATATATGGACATCCACCTGCGACTCACGGTCAAGGAGGGTGCCAAGATGACCTTCGCCTACAGTACCGACGGCAAGAAATTCAAGACCTGCGGTGACGAGTTCCAAATGGTAGAAGGCAAATGGATTGGCGCCAAGTTTGGATTCGTGGCCGAGGAGCCTGCCGGCAAAGGCGTCAGAGGGTATATGGACGTAGACTGGATTAGAGTGACCAAGTAATCATGTGAAGCAAGGCGGACACGCCATAAAGGGCATACAACTGTGCTGTCTGGCAAGTTGTATGCCCTTTTTGCACTTATTTCAGGAGCAATAGGCATATAAAGTAACTTTATGAAAGTTTTTCTGCTAAAAACCTTTCTTTTCTTTTGTTATTTCGCATAAAATCTATATCTTTGCAACTGTAAATAACGCAAGACTATTAAAATGGTCTTGCTGCATCTCCATGCGAAGACATTAACATTTCAAACAAACCAAAATACAGAAAGATTATGAATGCAGCTAAAGTGGTAGAGAACCTCAAGCAGAGATTCCCCAATGAGCCTGAGTACATTCAGGCCGTGAGCCAAGTACTTCCCACCATCGAGGAAGAGTACAACAAGCACCCCGAGTTTGAGCGTGCCAATCTGATTGAGCGTCTGTGTATCCCCGACCGCGTGATCGAGTTCCGCGTGACTTGGGTAGACGATAAAGGTGCCGTACACACCAACATGGGTTACCGCATCCAGCACAACAACGTGATTGGTCCGTACAAAGGTGGCATTCGTTTCCACAAGTCGGTGAACCTCGGCATTCTGAAGTTCCTCGCCTTCGAGCAGACATTCAAGAACTCCCTGACCACACTCCCCATGGGCGGTGCCAAGGGAGGTTCCGACTTCTCTCCCCGCGGCAAGAGCGACGCTGAGGTGATGCGCTTCTGCCAGGCTTTCATGAACGAGCTTTACCGTCACATCGGTCCCGATGTTGACGTTCCCGCAGGCGACATCGGTGTCGGCGGACGCGAGGTAGGCTATATGTTCGGCCAGTACAAGAAGCTCACCCACGAGTGGAGCGGTGTGCTGACAGGCAAGGGTCGCGAGTTTGGCGGTTCGCTGATTCGTCCCGAGGCCACAGGCTACGGCACGGTTTACTTCCTGCTCTCCATGCTGTCCACACGAGGCATCGACATCAAGGGCAAGAGCGTACTCATCTCCGGAGCCGGCAATGTGGCCCAGTATGCCGTGGAGAAGTGTATCGAACTGGGTGCCAAGGTGCTCACCATGTCAGACTCTGACGGCTACATCTACGACCCCGACGGTATCGACCGCGCCAAGCTCGACTATGTGATGGAACTGAAGAATATCGAGCGTGGCCGCATCAAGGAATATGCCGAGGAATACCCCAACGCCGTATACCATGCCGGTGAACGCCCCTGGAACGAGAAGGCCGACATCGCCCTGCCTTGCGCCACACAGAACGAGATTAACGGTGACGAGGCTAAGGCACTGGTAGCCAACGGTGTCATTGCCGTGGCCGAGGGTGCCAATATGCCCTCTACCCCCGAAGCTGTCAAGACCTTCCAGGACGCCAAGATTCTCTACGCTCCCGGAAAGGCTTCCAATGCCGGCGGTGTGGCCGTGTCTGGCCTGGAGATGAGCCAGAACTCTGAGCGTCTGAGCTGGACTTCCGAGGAAGTGGACAACCGGCTGAAGTTCATCATGGCCGACATCCACGCCAACTGCGTGAAATACGGTACTGAAGCCGACGGCTACATCAACTACGTGAAGGGTGCCAAGACTCGCAACCTTGTTGGGAAAGTTGCGAGTCTTCTTGGCCAGGTGCACCCTCCATACCAAGAAGACTCGCAACTTTCCCAACAAGGTTGCGAGTCTTCTTGGTCTTACTTGTCCGTTATTCCCGACCCTACTTACATAGGAGCACCCGTAGGAATGACAATGCCTAATATGGATAATAGCCAAGCATGTGTAATCTTGTTAGAGTGAAGTTTTGGTTCACCATCTGATTTCTGAAATCGGTTGACTTTTGAGAACGGGCTGAAAGCTCTGGAAGCCAATTATGCCAAATCCGAAATTTGAGTAAATTACTTCAACCTGTACGGTTGAAGTATAAGTACTGTAATATAAAGATATTTCATACCCAATCAAAACTTTCT
>CALGHW010000048.1 GCA_937916075.1 uncultured Prevotella sp. | reverse complement strand
CGGTGACCAATGTATCATGGAGGGCGACGAGGATTATCCCAACGGCCATCCGCAGCTGGCCCAGGTGGCCATCCAGCAGGGCAAGAACCTGGCCGCCAACTTGCGCCGCCTGCAGAAGGGCAAGGAGATGAAGCCCTTCCACTATAAGAACCTCGGCTCGATGGCCACCGTGGGCCGCAACAAGGCCGTGTGCGAGTTTGCCAACATCAAGATGAGCGGCTTCGTGGCCTGGGTGATGTGGCTGGTGGTCCATCTGCGCTCTATCCTCGGCGTGAGAAACAAGGCCGTGGTGATGCTCAACTGGATGTACAACTACTTCAACTACAACCAGTCGCTCCGCCTCATCTTCTATCCCAAGAAGGCCAAGGAGATACAGGAGCGTGAAGCCCGCGAGGCTGTCACCCACTGGGGCGAAGACTTGATGGGCGACTAATCCATCCACAACATAAAAAGGAAGCCCGAACAGAGATTGTCAAGGTCTCTGCTCGGGCTTTCCTTTTGTTTATGTATTTCTGTCGCGCCATCATCTTGTGATGATGACAGGCATGGCTTTTATTTCACCACTTGCTTCTTTCCGTTGATGATATAGACATTGCGCCGCAGTCCGTCCAAGCTCTTGGCCGACGACCTCATGCGCACACCACCCAAGGTCGTCACGTTATAAGAGTTGTCCACACCGACAGGCGAGATACCTGTCACTGTAACGGAAGCGTCGTTGGAGAATCCAGACTCGTTGACATCGCCTGCGGCAGACGTATAGACCACTGTGACATTATAGATATGGTCGCCCACACCACTGCGGTCATCAGCATACGTGTGGGTGTCGCCTGTCAAGCGGGCCACCGGCTGTCCGTCCCTATAAACGATGTACGCAGTCACCTCATCGTCGGCGCCTACCGCAAGAGTCTCATAGTTTACATCGTCAATGCCAAACACATAAGAGCCACCCCGCGGGGTATTGTGATGGATGGCAAAGTAGCGCGTCCCTTCCGGCAACTCAACGGTAACAAGTTTCCAGTTGGCGCCATCATTGAAAGCCACAGTTCCGTCGGCCTTGTCACTCTCTATCTTCACAAAGCTTGCCGTATCGGCATCCGCTGTGGAGTAAAGTACGTCGAAGCTCTCGGCATAACTCTTGTCACCTGTATAAGTCGCGATATTCATCACATAGAACGACACTTTCTGCTTCCGACCCGACAAGCGCGGAGAAATCATCCAGTTGTTCTGGGCAACAAACTTCCTGTCGGCGTCGTAAGCATAAACAGCCGCCGCATACTGGTTGCCACTGTGAGGAGCAAGCCCCGGATTGACAGAGGTCATGTCTTCCATCCACCAGTCCGGATTGAAGGCTGTGAAGGCAAAAGGTTCTCCCTGACCAGGATAAGTGGCCGACTGTTGCAAGGCTCCAGCCGCACCCTTGTCTCCGTCGACAAGCGTCCAGGGTGACATCTGTGTGGCAAACGGTGCATACTCCTCAAATCCGTCCGTCACTCGTTCTGGCTCCGGCAGGACAGGACTTCCCCATGTGAGCGACACCGTGCCATTGTCGGCCGGAACGGCCTGTAAGTCATCTATCCGGCCATAAGCGGAAGGGGTGACACTGACATTCTTCAAAGGTGTGTCATCGTCGTCAGCCCATTCGTCACCGGCGCATACAACGGTTGCCTTGACACTGAGCTGTGACGCCTTCTCATTGATCGCCACCGGCAAAGAGAGTCGCACGGTGTCCACACCCAACGAAGCCAGCTGGCGATTGACGCTGACTGTATCACAGGACTGACCGTCCGCATAAAGCACGACACGATAGCCATCGACCGTCTCAGTGCCAAGATTCTGTACCGTCACGTCTACGCTACCCGTCTTTCCGGCCACGATATTTTCAGGCACACTGATGTCCGTAGCGGCTAAGTTACGGTCATGCAGCTCCATGATATTCACATTGTCCACACCGACAAGCACCTTGGAACCCTTTGCTATACCGTTGAACTTGACAATGACATAGCGTTCTCCCGTAAACGAGGAGAGGTCTACAGCATGCCGAGCCCAACCATTGGTTTCTGTTGTTGCCAAGTCGTATTCGGCCACCTGATGGTCTACACCGTCTGGTGTCTGCACCAACACTTGCAGAGTGGCCTCATTGCCCATCAGCGAGTAGACATCAAAGAAAAGTTTAGGCTTTGACGCACCCTGCAGGGTCACCTTAGGCATATTGACAGATGTCGCGTCGCCCTCCTGAATGGTGAACGCCACCTCTGTACCCGCATAGTCCTCGGTATAGTTAGCCCATGCCAGGCTACCACCGTCATTGTCGGAGGCATTGTCGGTCACCACACGCCAAGAGGCAGCTGTCGACCTACTGTTATACTGCTCGTTGCCCAACAGAGAGGCGAATCCATTGTCGAGCTGACCGCCCTTCAGACTCTCCTTGAAAGGCAGTTGGATATTAGGACCTATCACAACGCCGCGCGCCGTCACATAATCACTCTGTCCGCCCTCAGCATTAGCCCTGACGGCAAACCAAGCCAACGTCTGTGTCTTGCCGTCGGCCATTGTGGTGACATTGGGGTCAAAAGGCACCGTCACGCTGGTTTCGCCAGGCTGGCTGGTAGTGAGCGAGTCGCCCACCTCATATCCGAAGTCACCATTCACCAAAGAGAAGAAAGACACGCTGACCTCTTCCGGATAAAGGAATCCGCCATTGGCTCCCGTCTCGCTGAAAGAGTCCCAGGTGGCGAGCAAATGGTCGCCTTGGTCGGCAAAGGCCACTCCCGAAGGATTCTTGGGACGATCACGTCCCACAAAGGCCCGCACAGAGGCCACTCGTCCTGGATGGCCGCCACAATAAGGTATGACCGTATAGGTGCGGAATCCGTTTGCGGTCAAGGTATTGTCTTTCCAGATAACCTGTTTCCCGGCTTCCGCACCTGCGATGCAGGCCGTCCACAAGCCATCACGCACCACAGAAAAACTGTCCACGCGGGTCAGCGTCTTCCCGTTGAGGGTCTTGTCAGGAACCATGAAACTAAGCGTGGCCGAGAGGTCACCTTCCGGAGCCGGTGTGACCGTGAGTGACCGCACGGAGTCGGGCGATGCCGTATAAGCTGTCTTGGTCACAGTGATGCTGTCAATGGCTATCTGGTATTTGTCGGCTGCAGAGGTATTGTCATGGAATCCGATATACACATTGCCATCCTTGTCGGGAATAAGATCGACCGTGCAAACCTGCCACTGGCCGTTGGTTTCCGAGAAATAGGGCGTAAAGGTGGGCAACAGGGTATGGGTCAGTTGTGACGGACTGTTGCCGTCGCCCCAGCATACTTCCATCGTGTTACGGGGTGAGTCCATCATATTGCGCGCCTTAAACGACAAGGTGTACACACGGTCGGTAGTCACATGGATGGGCGGTGTGATGAGCCAGTCGTCGCTGGAAGCCG
Source organism: uncultured Prevotella sp. (assembly GCA_937916075.1). GTDB lineage: Bacteria > Bacteroidota > Bacteroidia > Bacteroidales > Bacteroidaceae > Prevotella. Next base: position 714 of record CALGHW010000048.1, on the reverse strand, counting down.
CAGCCCGGCTCTGATTGCTCATTGCCCCGTAGCCGCGCATACCATTACACCACCAGGTATAGTGGTCGGCATTGGCATCAACCACACGGAATAAGGACAGAGCCGAAGCTCCCTCAAACTCATAACACCAGTCGGGCTCCAAGGCCGCCCCGGCCACAACGGCAGCCGTATTGGCCCACCGGCCGGCCACATCGCCACTGATGGCGCGCACGGCATAGGTATAAGCACCCAACTGGGCTGACGAGACATTATCCACACACGATGTGTCGGAAAGGCCCTTGGCCACAGACACCGTGTCGCGGCCTTGGATTCTCACCACGTCATAGGTGAGCGGCCCGAGTGTGCCCTGGTGGGAACCTTCTGCGGGGGCGGTCCAGGAGACAGTGACCCTGTCGCCGGAAAGTGTCGCCGAAGGATTGCCCACAGCCACAGGCTCGTCAAATCCTACCCACTGCTTGACACTGGACGCCTTCGACGAGCCCATACCGTTGGCCACGGTCACGGCAAATGTATAGTCGCCACTGTGAGTCACGGTCACCTGAGCGCTGGCCGAGGCTCCTGCCTGCACGGTGCCTTCAGCCACCTGTTCTCCATTGGCCGTGACGATATAAGTAAGCGTACCTGTCAAGGCTGCTCCATCCGACAGGGTGGCGGGAGCCGTGAAAGTCACCATACCCGAAAGGCTGGTATCCTTAAAATGTGCTGTCACGGCGG
>CALGHW010000047.1 GCA_937916075.1 uncultured Prevotella sp. | reverse complement strand
AGCGTGGCCGGATTCGACATCTATGAGGCCATCAAGAGCTGCCGCGACCTGCTGGTCAACTTCGGCGGGCACACCTATGCCGCCGGATTGTCCATGAAGAAGGAGAACATACCGGAGTTCAGGCGACGCTTCCAAAGCTATGTCAACGAGCATATACACCCCGAACAGACGCAGGCGCTGCTCAACATCGAGGAGGTCATCGACTTCAAGGACATCACCAAGAAGATGTATGCCGACCTCAAGAAGTTCGCGCCCCACGGCCCGTGCAACCCCAAGCCCCTGTTCTGCACACGCAACGTATATGACTATGGCACCAGCAAGGTGGTGGGACGGCACCAGGAGCACATCAAGCTGGAACTGGTGGACAGCAAGTCGAGCAACGTGATGAACGGCATCGCCTTCGGACAGAGTGCCGCCGCACGCTACATCAAGAGCAAGCGGAGCTTCGACATCGTGTACACCATCGAGGAGAATGCCTACAAGCACGGCGAGGCACAACTGCAGATAGAAGACATCATGCCATCGGATGAAGACTGAGCGGTATCAAGAGATATTGAAGAAGTACTGGGGCTACGACGCGTTTCGCGGCATCCAGCAGGACATCATCGAAAGCATCGGCAGCGGGCACGACACGCTGGGACTGATGCCCACGGGCGGCGGCAAGTCGATCACCTTCCAGGTGCCGGCTCTTGCCACTGAGGGGGTGTGTATCGTCATCACGCCGCTCATCGCCCTGATGAAGGACCAGGTGGCCAACCTCAGGCGACGGGGCATCCGGGCGGCCGCCATCTATTCAGGCATGTCGAGAGACGAGATTCTCGCCGTGCTCGACAACACGGTGTTCGGAGCCGTCAAGCTGCTCTACGTGTCGCCTGAGCGACTGGCCACCGAGGTGTTTCAGACCAAAATACGGCACGCCAAGGTAAGCTTTATCACCGTGGACGAGGCCCACTGCATCAGCCAGTGGGGCTATGACTTCCGGCCTTCTTATCTCCAGATAGCCACCATCAGGGGCCTGATACCGCAGGCACCGGTGCTGGCGCTCACCGCCACTGCCACGCCGGCTGTGGTAGACGACATCCAAAACCGGCTCGGATTCAAGGAGAAGCGAGTGTTCCGCATGAGCTTCGAGCGCAAGAACCTGGCCTACGTAGTGAGACGCACCAGCGACAAAGCGGGCGAGCTGACACACATTCTCAACAGCGTCGGGGGCAGCGCCATCGTCTACACGCGCAGCCGGCAACGCACCAAGGACGTGGCCGACATGCTCAACAAGGAGGGGCTGACCGCCACCTTCTATCATGCCGGACTGGACAACGCTGTAAAAGACAGTCGGCAGAAAAGCTGGCAGGACGACACAGTGAGGGTGATGGTGGCCACCAACGCCTTTGGCATGGGCATCGACAAGCCCGATGTGAGGGTGGTGGTACACGTGGACTGCCCCGACAGCATCGAAGCTTACTTCCAGGAGGCCGGACGGGCCGGGCGTGACGGACAGAAGGCTTACGCCGTATTGCTGTACGACCAGGCCGAACAGGGCAAGCTCCTGAGACGGGTGGAAGCCACCTTCCCCGAAAAGGACTACCTGCGCGACGTCTATGAGCACTTGGCTTATTTCTATGAGATAGGCGTAGGCTCGGGCTATAACGCCAAGTTTGAGTTTAACATGGACAAGTTCTGCCAAATATACAAGTACTTCCCCTTGCAGGTCAACGCGGCCCTCCACCTGCTCGACCGGGCCGGCTACATCGAATACCAGGAGGAGCAGGACAACAGTGCCAGGGTGATGTTTCTGCTGCCGCGCGACGACCTCTACCGGCTGCGCAACAACAGTCCTGAGGAAGACAAGGTGGTGGTAGCCCTGCTGCGCAATTATGGCGGCCTGTTTTGTGACTACAACTTCATCGACGAGGGACTGCTGGCCTTGCAGACCGGCATGAACGACCATGAGATATACCAAGCTCTGAAGGCGCTCAACCAAAAGCGCATCCTCAGCTTTATCCCCGAGAAGAGCACACCGACCATCCGCTATACGCAACGCCGGGAAGAGGCGGAGCACCTCCGCTTTCCAAAGGAAATCTATGAGGAGCGGAAGGCACAATACAAGCAGCGCATCGAGG
>CALGHW010000046.1 GCA_937916075.1 uncultured Prevotella sp. | reverse complement strand
AAGAATTCCTTGGCATGCTTCAACTTAAACTGATAGTCGTGCTCGTCGGTCTGAGGTCCGAAACGGATTTCCTTCACCTCCACCTTCACCTGCTTGGCTTTCAGCTCCTTAGCGCGCTTCTTCTGCTGGTAGAGGAACTTGGAATAGTCAATGAGACGACAAACCGGAGGATTGGCGTTGGGTGAGATTTCAACGAGGTCAACCCCCTGCTCGCGCGCCATTTCCAAGGCTTGGCGTGTAGGGACTACTGTCGATCCGCCGTCACCTACAATGCGGACTTCACGTACTCGAATCTGCTCGTTTACACGATACTGATTCTTTATATTGTCATTCTTCATTCAGCTATTTTATGAAAATCGGGTGCAAATTTACTACTTTTCATACAACCTGCAAAACTTTTTCTTAACTTTTTTGCGTATCATCCCAAAAATCAGTAATTTTGCAACGTTTATGAGAATAGATATAATTACGGTTTTACCGGAAATGATAGAAGGATTCGTACATGAGTCCATCTTGGCACGGGCCCAGAAAAAGGGCTTGGCCGAAATCCATCTGCACAACCTGCGCGACTACACACTCGACAAGTGGCGCCGTGTGGACGACTATCCCTATGGGGGCTTTGCCGGAATGGTGATGCAGTGTGAGCCTATCGACCGTGCCATTACCGCCCTGAAGGCGGAGCGCGAATACGACGAGGTCATCTTCACATCGCCCGACGGGGAGCAGTTTACCCAGCATGTGGCCAACGACTTGTCGATGGCCCAGAATCTGATTATCCTCTGTGGACACTACAAAGGTATCGACCAGCGTATCCGAGACCATCTCATCACCCGCGAAATCTCCATCGGCGACTATGTGCTGACAGGAGGCGAGCTGGCGGCTGCGGTCATGGCCGACGCTATTGTGAGGGTGGTCCCGGGAGTCATCGGCGACGAGCAGAGTGCCCTCTCCGACTGTTTCCAGGATGACCTGCTGTCGGCTCCCATCTACACACGTCCGGCCGACTATAAGGGATGGAAGGTGCCCGACATCCTGCTCAGTGGCAACGAGGCAAAAATCAAGGCTTGGGAGATGGACCAAGCCATAGAACGCACCAAGCGGTTGCGGCCTGACTTACTGAAGTGAATTTATACGGGCGTAAAAAACACCACCGAGAAAGCCAAAGGGCAGGGAGCTATTTTCACTCCCTGCCCTTTGGCTTTCTATTTAGCATTGTTCAAGAAAATCACTTATTCATATTCCGTCGTGTCTTCTATTCCGGCTTCGGCCAAGGCTTCCTTGCGCTCTACGCAAGTGCCACACTTGCCACAATGTTTCTCGCCACCCTTATAGCACGACCAGGTCTCGCTATAGTCTATTCCCAGCTGTTTGCCGCGGCGGGCAATGTCGGCCTTGGTGATGTTGGTGTATGGTGCCAGCACACTGACATCCACATAGGTGCCGGCCTTGGTGGCCTCGTTCATGGCCTGGATAAACTCCGGACGGCAGTCGGGATAGATGGTATGGTCACCGCCATGATTGGCTATCAGCACATTCTTCAGCCCATGGCTTTCGGCGATACCGGCCGCTATGGAGAGCATGATGCCATTCCGGAAAGGCACCACAGTCGATTTCATGTTGTCGGCCGCATAATGGCCTTCAGGTATGGCGTCGGCCCCGTCGAGCAGCGAGCTCTTGAAGTATTGGTGCATGAAGTCCAGACGGATGGTGATATGCTTGATGCCGAGGCGCTTGCAGTGCAGCTCGGCAAAAGGTATCTCGCGGGCGTTGTGGTTGCTGCCGTAGTCGAAGGAGATACCCAGAGCGATGCGGTCTTTCATGTCATAGAGCAGCGTGATGCTGTCCATGCCGCCACTCACGATGATTACAGAATCTTTTTCCATAATATGATGATTATCCTCGTTATTTTATTGTTTTTGCTTTGCAGGGACAAAGTTACAATAAATAAAGAGGATGACCAAACAATAAGGAGCAAAATGGAAAAAACTATTTAGTAGATGTGAAAGCGCATAAGCCTTCTATGATATCCTTACTATCCCCGTTGGCGGAGTTACAGGATGATCCACATCTTGCAATTCCGCCAACGGGGATAGTATGTTTTAACACGGCATAGGCATCAGCGTCCCTTCAGGATAACATAGATGATAACCGGTGCGCCCACCAGCGGGGTGACGGCGTTGAGGGGGATGATGCCCCGGTCGCCGGGCAACACGCACACGGCATTGCAGAGCAAGGCCACGGCGGCCCCACAGAGCATCGTGGCCGGAAGGAGCAGCCGGTGGTTGTCGGTACGAATCAGCAGCCGGGTGATGTGGGGCACAGCCAGACCGATAAACGACACCGGACCGCAATAGGCCGTGACCACCGCGGTAAGCAGACCGGTGACAACGAGCAACAGATTGCGCAGCCGCACAATGTTGACGCCTAAGTTCTCGGCATAACGCTCACCTAAAAGGATGGCGTTGAGCGGCTTCACCAACATCAGCGAACCGCCCAGCCCCAAGAGGGTCACCGTGGCGAAGAAGGGCATTTGGGCCAGCGACACGCCACCAAAGTTGCCCATGCCCCACACCATATACGACTTAACCCCTTCCTCGGTGGCGAAGAAGTTGAGGATTGAAATGGCCGACGAGGCAAGATAACCTATCATCAAGCCTACGATAAGCAGCATCACACTATTTTTCACCACCGTGGAAAAGGCGAAAATAACCACCATCACCACCATGGCTCCCACAAAAGCCGCCGCAAACACGGCCATGAATCCATAGAGGGTGTAAGCACCGGCTGCCACCGTACCGCCCAGAGACAGCATGACCAGAGCCACACCCAGGCCGGCACCACTGTTGACCCCGAACACAAAGGGGTCGGCCAATGGATTGCGGAAGGCCGTCTGGAGCATCAGTCCGCTCACACTCAGCGCCGCCCCGCAGAGCAGGGCGGTCATCGCCTGGGGCAGGCGCGACTGGAGCACGATAAACGACCAACTGGGCTTGGCCGCCTCACCTCCGCCAAGGATGTGAAGCACGTCGGCCACAGGAATGGCCACAGTGCCCCATACCAAGTTAAGCACAAAGAGGACGGCTATCAAAAGCACGAGCAGGGGAAAATATATTTTCATGGCTAAGGGTGGGATATTTAGGGATGAAGCGGCTGAAAATAGCGGAGTGGCTCCAGACCCTTGAGCTCCGGGTGCAACAGGACGATGAAGTCATTGAGCAGATAGTCGGGACGGAAGGGCGACTCCTCATAGAAGAGTGAGGTCATCGTGTTGCAGCCATAAGCCCGGTGTGTCCGGAAAGCTTTCATCCGGCTGTAACCCTCATACTCGGCCGCCAGCTGGGCATAGGTAATAGGACCGGGCGCACTGTAGCGGAAGAGCCACACGTCACTCTGTCCGGCCTGGTCGAGCACGCGCTCGAAAGGCAACGACAGGCTGCCGCCCTTGACTTCCGAGGCAAAGGCGTAACGCCCCCCGGCATCCTCAATCATCCGTCCGATGGTGCTCTCGCCACCCGGCACATACCATACACTGCCATTCTTCTTGTCCATCACCACCGAGGGATGCGAAGTGGCCTTTTCCGCCTGCCGCACGAGGTGCTGATAGCGCTCTTCCACCACCTGGAAGAGTGAGTCGGCCTGGCGCTCATGGCCCGTAAGAATGCCGAAGAAGCGCATCCACTCGGCACGGCCCAGCGGGGTGGGTTCCATATAGTCGGCACACTCCACCAGCGGGATGTCCACCTCCTCCAACTTGCCGTAGCCCCCGCTGTTCTCAAAGGGGGATATCAGGATGGCTCCAGGCTTGGTGTCGATGATTTTCTCGATGTCGGGCGCCATGCCGCTGCCACAGTTCTTGATTTGGCCCGCCTGGCACTGCTGCTGAATCCAGGGCAGGTCGATATAGCGCAGGTCACACACGCCCTTGATGGCGTCGCCGGCTCCCAGGGAGAGCAGCAGACTGCAGTGCACCGTGGTGAAGACTACGGAGCGGCGCAGCGGCGTGCGGATGACAGTGCCTTGGGGCAGACTGTCCTTGGGGAGCGTGCTGTCGGCCAGCAACACATAGCGGTGCAGCGTGCGCCCCTTGTGCCACGGGTCAGCGATGGACACCTCTGTATAGCCCTTGTGGCGCACCATCGTGAGGTTTTGGGCATACTTCAGCTGGAGCGTGTCGCCCGCTGAAACAGAACGAGTGCTGCCGCCCCTGCATGAGCAAAGGACGGACAGCACTGTCAATAGATAGAAAGCCGCAAGATGGAGCTTACTCATAAATCACACTCTTGTTGAACACGATGGCGGTAGGACCTACACCGGTCTCAAACTGGTAGAGCTTGGTCATGTCGCTCTTGTAAACCACCACGTATCCATTGGTCTTATAGCTGGTGTAGCCGGTTTCCGGGTCTGTGTTGTATGAGGCCACAAACAGATAGTCCTTGACGGGGTCAACGGCGATGGCGGCCGGCGACTTCACGTCAGGACACGTGAAGTGGGTCAGCGTGCCCTTCGTGGTGTCATACACGCCATAAGTGGGTGTCACAGGATTGACTGAGCTGTAAGGTGCGTTATACACATAAATCTTTGAGCCATAAGCCGACATCATCGTGGCGTCGGTCACATAAGTCACTTTGTTGCCCTCCAGCTTTCTGACGCCGGCGCCCGACTGGTTGTAGGCTGCGTCGTAGGTGCCCGAGTCGAGGAAGTAAAGTGTGTTGCCCACCACGGCGAAGCTCACGGGGTTGGTGATGAGTGCGTCCTTCAATTGGGTGGAGGTGCCTGTGGTGAGGTCAATCTTAGAGATGGAGGCGTTCTGGTTCTTGCCATAGTCGCTGTTGGCCACATACAGGGTGTTGCCTATCACGGCCAGGCCCTCGGGATAAGAACCAGCCTGGTAGGTCTGTGCCAAGTGATAGTCGGTGGTGTCGATGGCGGCCACGTAGCCGTCGTAGGTAGAGAGGAGCACCTGGCCGTTGTAGGTCGTGGCATGGCGGGGCTGCTTGCCCTTGTCCTCGCCCATCAGGTCGGTGGTCTTGATTTGCTTGATGCTCCTCATGGTCTTCTTGTCCACCACCTCTACGGTGTTTTCCTTGGTGACAATGATGTACATCTTGGAACCGTAAACCACAGCGTCGTTGGCGTTCAGTCCCAGCGAGCGGCCGTTGGCGGCCTGGAAGGCGTTGAGGGTATGCGTGCCTGTGGCATAGTCGAAGGCGGTCACATTACCGTCAATCGTGGCCCGCGTGTTGCCTGAACCGATGATAAACACACCTTCAGTGACAGAAACAGGCGAAGGTGTGGGAATGGTGTCAGAAGGTGTGGGGTTGGGGGTGGGAGCGGGCACGGGATCATCGTCGTCACCGCACGATGTGAGCGCGAGGGCGCACATCGAAAGCATCACAATGCTTGAATAGAGTTTTTTCATTTTTCTTGTTTTTTAATTTATAATGGAATAACATTTATAACACATATTTGAGGGTGGCCTGCCAGCTTCTGCCCGGCATGGGATACATGCGCACAATCTCATACTGCCGGTCAAACAGGTTCTTGAGGTCTATCCGGAGGTCAAGCTTGCTCTTGCCCAGCGAAAATTGGCGCGACACGGCCAGGCCCCACTCCCAATAGCCGGGGATGTCGGTGCCCTGGTAGTGCTCGTTGTTGCCATAGCGCAGACTGGCTCCCGTGCCGTGGACCACCACATCCACCCACGGGCCCCGGTAGCCCACAGAGGCACTGCCCGAATGGAGCGGCACATAAGCTATCTGGTAGCCATAATAGGGCGACTCCCGGGTGGTTTTGTTCTCCACCTGCTGGTAACTGTAACTGCCCGACAGCACCACCGAGTGGCGCCGGCAGAAGTGTTGGGTAAAGCTCAGGGTGGCGTCGAGGCCCTTCATCTCCACCTTGCCCACATTGATATTGGTCCACACAAACATATTGTAGGGCACGGCCACAATCTTGTCGCGCACATGGTTGAGATAGCCGTCGAGGGTCATGGTGGCCTCGGCCTGGCGCCAGGGCGCTCCGTTCCACGTCACACCTATATTATATTGGTCGGTACTCTCCGGACTGAGGTCGGTGCTGCCATAGTGGAAGAAATAAGACTCATTGAACGTGGGCACCCGGAAAATATTCTTGTATGAGGCGCGCAGATGCAAATCGTGAGCGGCCAACGGACGGACAGAGACCGACACCGACGGCGAGAGCTTGCTGAAATTGCGGGCCGACGCACCGAGCCGGGCATCATTGTAATACAGCGAACCGAGCACCCGGGCCAACAGCGTGACCCGTCTGGTGCGGTACTTGGCCGTCAGACTTTGCAACACGGTATGGCGGAAGGGCTTGGTGTCGGTGGCGAGACTGCTGTTCAGGTTGTTGAAACTGTAGTCGGCCGAATAGTCCACCGCCCAGTGGCGGTCGGGGGCATACAGCAAGCAGACTGCCGCGTAAGCCTCGCGCTGCCAGTAGTCGGCGTCGTTCACGCCGCCTTTATAGGTCCCGTCGCGGTATTCCGACGCGGCCCAGTTGAACTTGGCGTCGGCCCGCATCGAGAAGGCGTGGCTCCACACCGTCCGGTACTGGAGCTGGCCGAAGAAGTTGCGGTCGCGCAGCCGCTCCTGGCTCACGCTGGTATAGTAGCGCACCTGTCCGGGCAACTGGCGGTCGTTGTCATAATAATACAGCTTGGCGGTCAGCCGATCGTGCCGGCCAGGCCGCCAGGCCACGCCTACCTCCCCATGCCCCGAGTTCATGCGGCTGTTGGTACGCCGCTCCCGGGTCACGAGCGTCACATTGCGGAGCGTGAAGGGATAGTTGTTCTCGGCATAGGTGTATTCACCTGTCACCGAGAAGGCCAGCCGCTCGCCCACAGGCTGCTCATACCTGACAAACGGGCACACATAGCCAAACGAGCCCAGCCTCACCTGCGACGTGAGCCGCGGGCGGGTGCCGGACCGCGGCACGGGCAGGCTGCTGATGTTGAGCATGGCCGCCGCACTGGCGTTCTTGGCCGGGATAAAGATATCGTCGTTGTCGCCGATGACCAGCGACACATAGTCCACATTGTCCAGCGAGTAGCGCGCCACGTCAATCTGCCCGCTCTGACACTCGCTGAGCATCACGCCGTCATAACACACTCCGGTGTGCTGGGCGCCGAATCCTCTCACCGACACGGTCTTCATGCCTCCCGCCCCGCCATAGTCGCGCAGCGTGATGCCGGGTATGCGGTGGAGTGCGTCGGCCAAGTCGGTCACGCCACAGGCAGCCATGCGGTCCTGGTCGAGCACATGCTGCGGGGCCGTGCTGGCCACCGTGCGGTGCTTCAAGGTCTCCACCACCGTGACCCCCTCCAAATGATGCGTGCGGGAGGTGATGGTGTCCGTGTCGCGGGATTGCGCATACGCCATACTAAGAGTTGCCTGACTCAGCAGAGCCAGCAATACTGTTCTTGTCATTCGTGATAGTTATTGTCCTTCCCGCGCGCCTTTCCTCGAGGCGGCCGGGAGCGATACACAAAGGCAGGTCTTCTGACTCGCCGCCCGATACCAACGCCTTCCCGAAGAATGTCCAGTGGCTCTGATAGTTGGTATCCACATAAGGGCGGCTCACAGCAGCGGGACTGTCCGCGAATCTCACGCGGTTCCCTTTTCATCGCTATATGCGAACCATTTGCACTGCAAATATACGACTATTATTTGAATGGACAAAACAAAATGGTCCGAAAGCCGACCTTATTACATAAGATTGTTATTTTTGTGCCAAAATACCAGAAGCAAATGGGTGTTCAAGATGAATTCTTGACCTGTAAGGTTAAGCAATGTAGTGGGTGCGGTGTCTCACCGCATAATATTTTGGGATATCCATTGCTTTTTATAGTATTTTTTATTACACTCGTTTTTCCTAAGAAAAATAAGTTGCCTGATTACGAAGAGAAAATTGCCTGATTTCTGGGAGAAACTTGGCAACTTTCTCTTCGTAATTAGGCA
>CALGHW010000045.1 GCA_937916075.1 uncultured Prevotella sp. | reverse complement strand
TATGAAGTATATTTGAATATACCAAATAATATATATATTATTTTTGAGGAAACTCGAAGATTTTCTTCTTTCTTTACAAAAAGCAGCTTTCTCCTAACAAAAATGCCGCGCTATTCTCACGAACCGCGCGGCGAGTAAAGAAAAATGAAGACTACGAAAGTGCCCGAATGGGCAGGGATTATTTCCACGGCAACCGCCATCCAGCCGCACCGCGTGCCTTCCCTTCGTTGCCAATGACGGCCACGAGCTGGCGGCCACGGCCAACGAGGCGACCGCTGACCTCAACACGAAGCCCTCCAAGGTCAAGCCCTCCAGTATTCAGGCGTGGCTGGAAGGTGGTGCTTGATGCAGGAATACCACCGAATACATTTCCGTTGGCCATATCGAAGAGTCGCTTCTGCTGCCAACGATTCAGTATCATCTCTCCGCTGTTCACTCGTACGGGAATCTTGTCACCTGAATAAGAATTTCCGCCAATAATACCACCCGTTGCATATCCCGTTGCGCCATGAATGCTTGAGATGATGGCCACCAGTTCGGCAAGACCCGTGGCAGCGAATGCTACCCATGCCCATGGGCCCATTTTCGCAGCCATCTGCTGAGATTGCGAATAGGCCATGACCATGTTCGCTATAGCCTGCGCGATAGTCCCCGCAATGTTCAGCTCTGGCATCTCGAAGGTGTCGCCCATGCTTGAAAGGCTGCTTCCCATCTTGCTAACTGCGTCAGTGGCATAGCTGAGCTTCTCAGCGGTTGCGTCGCTGTCCTTCATCAGCTGTTTGAAGGGCCTCCCCTTCTTCCCGATACTCTGCAGCTGATTATTCAGACCTTCCACGAGCTGCTGCCCCATATTCTCGCCGATATCCCCCGCCTGCACGGCGTTGATGACGGTCTCTATCTGGCGGCGTAGCTCTTCCGCCTGATTGTTCCGAATATCGATGGATGCGATGATGCTCGTATCAGTGGCACGAGCCAGACCTCTCATCTGCTTGTGAAGGTCATCGGCGGATGGCAGGAACATTCCTGCGAGGTTAGCCTGCTGCGTATTTCCCGGGGTGTTCCCTGCGATTCCTTCCATAGCCCCTTTAAGCGTGAGCGCCCCGCGCTGTGTCTCGATGTCCTCGAGCTTCTTTCGATAAGATTCCAGCTCGGAGATGTTCTCGCTTATCTCGAGGGCTTTCTGTATCTTCCCCTGTGGAAGGTTCGCAAGTTTGGTGTATAGCACTTGCAGCGCCCCGTTGAGCAGCTCGATATTGGAGATGCCATCCGTGATGTCTGGTTCTGTTTTATCAACGGTTGAGGGCGTGCTTCCTCCCCTATCTTTTCCCGTCCCCGTTTTCACTTTCGGAGTCTTGCCGCCTTTGCCACCTTTACCGCCTTTGCCTTTCCCGTCATCAAAACTGGGTCGGGTGGTGCTGCCCATCTCGGGCATCTTGATGCTGGCCGCTTCCTTGGCAAGTCCGTTCAGAAAGCGTTTATATCCATAAAGGATTCCGTTAAGCCTGTCCAGTCTTGACTGGGCCTGTTCAAAGGGGCTTGAGCCGACTACATCCCTTATCCGATAAATAGGACGCGGCCCATACGCGCCACCTGTGCTCCCCACCTGATAAAATTTCTTTCTCCTTTGGGTCGAGTATTTCTTCGGCTTGCCAGTTTCGTCAAACTTGATTTCATTTTTCTGCATCTCTATCTTGGCAATCTGATTCGCATACGCGCGCATCTGTGCCTCGATAACCAGCTGGCGGCAATACGCCTCGCTGTTTTTGATGAGTGCCTGATACCATTCCGCCACGCTTGAGAAATACCCCATCGTCTCGCCGTACCTGCTGTTCAGCTGCTCGACTATCTTCTTCTCCTGCGTCTTCGTCCCATGCCAGTTCTTCGTCATGGCAATGTCCTGATACAGCTGCCCGCGGTTCTGCTCGACCTGACTGTTCAAATCCTGCAGTTTCTGTTTCAGCTCTGCAGCGTTCGTTTCGCTGGTTTTCATCGCCACGCTGTGAGCATCCTCCGCTTTCGCTGCTTCCCTAAACTGGCTTCCGAGTCCTACCACGATGGCAGAAAGGGCGGCTATGGCGATACCCACGCCCGATGCTATTAGCAAGGTACGCATGGCCACGGCTGCAGTGGTAGCGCCCACTGCCGTGCCAGTCAACGCAGCCGTCAAAGTAGCCATCACGGCACGAAGTCCGACGCTGGCCTGTGACATGAGGGAGGCGACGACGGGGATTTTGGCGATACTCAGGGCGGCGGTAACTGCCGCACGCCCACATCCGAGTAACGCCGTACCAAGCTGTACCGCACCCGTCACGGCCATTCCGAGCTGTCCGAGTTGTGCGAGTGCGGCTTGATAGGGCGAGAGAGCCGTGCCTATTCGCACCATCAAGCTGCCGAAGGAGTTGCTCAGTTGCTTCACTCGACCCGCATCCGTCTTGGCCAACTCTGCGTTCATGTCACCAACATTCTGGGTGATGATTTCGGCAATCATGGCGGCACGCTCCCCTTCCTTCCCTGCCTTGATGGCATTGGCCTGAGCGTCACTGAAGGTGATACCCACACGCCTCAGTGCTGAGGTCTGCCCAGTGAGGGCTTTACCGATAAGGTTCGCCACGGTAACGGCATCCTCGCTGGTGGCATTCAGTCCCTTCTGCTGGGTAAGCAAGTTGTTCATCGCAGGCAACAGCGTGGTCAGTGTCGTCTTGTAGCGGGCAAACGTGGCCAACTGCTGGAGGCCAGAACGCTGCACCGTCCCACCTACGACACCGAGCTTCGTCTGGGCAGATACGGCAGCGTTGATGGCATTTACGTCCGAGGTGGTCGCTGCCATGCGCTCACGCATCACCGTGGTCAGCTTCGTCTGTGCGATGGCTGCGGCATTGGCTTTCTCAATATACGGGGACATCGCACTCGTCAGATTCTGGATGGCATCGAATGCGTTTCGGAAGCTCATCGTCACAGACGCAAGGCTGCGCACGGATTCGCCAAACTCCCTTGATTTGTTCTTGGCATTTCCGAGGGCATCTCCGAGTTTTTCCACGTCGCGGCGGCACGTCACCACCACGTCCTTGCCGTCTATCTTCAGACGAATATTGAAGGGGATTGTCTTTGCCATATTCTTCGTTACCTATATATATATATAATGTCACAGCCAACCGAGTTTCTGGGCACGCCGAACGGTGGCATCCTCTATTTCCTTGCCTACTTCCTGCTCCACGATGGCAGCTCCTTGCGCCTCCGCCTCCTTTAGAAAGTGGTAAGCGGGCATCTTGCCACGGTTCTTTCCAACCCAGCGATAACCTTCGTCGGTCTTTATGAGGTAGCCGTTCTTCCCGCCGCGAGTCTGACGGCTCTTCGTGCCTTCCTCGGCCCACATCAGTACAGGTTTCTCAACGCCACGACGGGTCTTGATAAAACCCTGTTTCCCGTGGGGCTTCACGGTAATCATGAAACCGCCACCCCGTGGGTAGACACGAACACGCACGCCACGGGACAGCTTGCCCGCATCGTTGATACCACCAGCCTGTACGCTCATCTTTGCGATGCTCGCAATCTTCTTACCCGTCCGCCTGTATGCGTCTTTCAACGTCCGTTTCAGCTCACGGCGGTCGAAGGTTCGCAGCAGGTCGTTCCATGCCTTATCAAGGGTTGCCGTCTCGTTCATTTCTCGTTGTCTTTTGTGAATAAGTGGCGCGCCGTTTCATCAATCGCTCAAAGGCGCGCTCTTCTTCCTCTTTCGATGCTATCTTATGCGCAGCAGGCGCAGGGACGGACGGCTTACTATCCCACGGCAAGGGGAGCACCTTGCGAAGCTCCACGTTCCCCTTGCTCCATGGGCTGACGCTGAGTGCGCCGATAATCCGTGCCCGCTCCCATGCTGCTCGCTGTTCCCCATCGTCATGCTCGTTCACAGCATCGCAGACCGCCTCGAACTCCCTCGGAGTCAGCAGGCAGAAGTCTGCGAAACTCAGGCCGCATACACCCATCCCATAACCGAGCATCTCTGTGATGGTTATTTTTTTTTACTGGAATCGTTTTTTCCTTCCGACGTTTTGCCGAAGACGGTCGCTGCCCACTGCTCAATATCGGCGGGGGTGGTAGCATCCGCAAAATCCTCAACAGTCATGTCGAACTTCACGCCCTCACGCTTGCAAGCGCTGGCCACACAGCACCACAGCAGGGTGAACGTGTCGCTGAAGCCGCCGTCGGTGGTTTCGAGGTCATGCCCTGTGCGCTCTCGGAAACGCAGCAGTGCGCCGTTGGTAAGATAAGCGGGAAAAGTCTTCCCGTAAACGCTCAGCTCCATGCGGATTCCTTCATTGTCTTTTTTCTCGTTACTGTTCATATATTTTCCTAAATTATAAGTTATACGAGGCACAGAATGCCCCTTTTAGATTCCGAGCATAACGGCGTATAGGCACCGTGCCGGCATGAAAAAGGGCAGACCGCTTGCCGTGGTCTGCCCGATATATATCGTTTTGCAAAGTCTAAAAGACCGACACGCGGTACGTCAGCCTAAGCGTCTGAACAAAAGCGCCGTTCTGCCAGCTCTCCTCACCGCCCACGGTACGTACGCAGTCCATTACCAGACGGTTATTCGTACCGTCAGGGGTGTAGGTGATTCTACAGGTCAGTGCGTGGCGCACCTTTTCTGCCAGACGCACCCCTTCGCCATATTCATCACTGAACACGACGAACTCGAATGTCACCGAATCGCGGTTACTGTACCCTTTTGAATCCTCCGACGACACGTCCGTGCGACGGAACGTCACGAGGGGGAGCTTCACGTCGCTCTCACTCAAAACGGGTTTCACCGTGCCGTCTCCGAGTAAGGATTTCAGCACTGAGTAGATGGCCGCTCCGCTGCTTAGCGAGCTGAAACCTGTTTCTTTCACGGGGTCTGCCATATCGTTATTGCTCATTCAAATCTACAAGACTGCACGTCACGGGCAGCTCTCCATATCGGCGAAGGCTGCGGTCTATGCCCTCCACTTGATACAGCCGTCCGTCCCATTTCAGCCGGTCATATTCCTTCACTGCGTCCGTATATCGGAACGTGAAGGCAGTAAGGTAGGTATAGCCCACCTCGCCATGGATTTCGCCGAAACCGCTGCGCCTGTGGCTCACCTGACACGGCACGCCTTCAGCTACCACTTTCCATTCTCCATGGTCTGCTCCATACTCATCGACGGATTTCTCATAGCGAAGAACATCCGCCACCTCATCCAATAATCCCGCTCGTATCATTCAGAAAGATATTTCACGTGTGAATAAATCAGATGCCAGTAGTGTGGGCTTTTATAGAGCTGCGCCGCACTGATACTCTCCCTTTCCCTGTAATTGTCACCGGTCAGAATCAGCAATGCCTGCACAAGGTCGGCGGGAAGTGTCCCGTCGGCATTCTCCATCTCCTTCAGGTCTGTTATCTGAAGGTCGGCGGCAAGAGTCTGCTCGGCTGCGTCGATGAACTGCGACACCTCCTCTTTGTCGAGGTCGCTTGCATACCGCAAGCGGCTGAAGCGGATGGCCGCGTCTGCGTCAATGTATCGTGGCATGGCTTATCGGATTTTGTAAAATTATGGGATTGGGAAAATGAGTAGCCGCCCGATATGGGCGGCACTCATCAAGGTGTATCACTACCTCCCGTTGTCGGCTGACCGGGGTACACCTCTGGTTCGCCGTCATTCTCAAAATCGACATTGAAGGTAGCATCGTCCTGCGCAGGGCTGCTTTCCTCGAGCTTGGTGATGACGAAATTACCTTTGAGGTATGGCGCAGGGCTGTCGGCGCGCTCGAAGCACTCGAGAACAACGCTTTGGCCTGCTCCCCACAACTTGCGGATTTCGTCGAGACTCATCTCTTCCTCGCCCTTGTAGCGGAATCCTTCTCCATGCACAGAGATACTCATCTTCGTCACGCCCTTTCCACTGAACAACGCCTTGCTCTGCTTGTTCTTTACAGGCGGTTTCACGGCGCGTTCCTTCGTCTCGCTGTTGAACGTGACCGAGTGGGTGGTGCAGTGGCCGTAGCCTTTGCCGGCAATCGTGAAAAGCACGTCACTGCCATTCATGTAATCCATCGATGTTGCCATTTCTTATATATTGTTTATCGTTTAATAATCAAAA
The DNA here is from genome assembly GCA_937916075.1 of uncultured Prevotella sp. Lineage (GTDB taxonomy): Bacteria > Bacteroidota > Bacteroidia > Bacteroidales > Bacteroidaceae > Prevotella. The sequence goes on along the minus strand of CALGHW010000045.1, from coordinate 8,417 downwards.
TGAAGCAACGCACCGCCGCACGGTGCGCCGCTAATTATCTAAGCCACGGTGTAAGTAATCTTACCGAATGCTTCAGGATAAGGTGCGAAGAAGTCCCACTCGGAGTTGATGACGATTGCCACGGTGTTCGTGGAAAGGACACTGACCGAAGTCGTGTCGATACCCATCGTCATTGCTCCGAATTGTCCGACCATCGCATAACCGAAGTTTCCGTAATAGATAGTGCCGTCCTTCACGAGGCTGCTGGCAACGACCTTCACACCGTCGATGGTGTTCGTGGCAAGGTCAAGTACGAAGCGGCCGCTACCCTTATCGATAGGAGTATTGGCGAGGGCTGCGTATGCGTTCCAGCTCATCAGGTAGGCGGGGCTATTCACGGGAACGTTTGCGGCGTTCACCTTCGAGCGGAGGTCGAGGAACAGCTGGCGGTTCAGTGTGGAAACTGCGCCAGTAGCAGCGAGCACGTTTCCAGTTGGAATGTTCTTGAACGGACTGGTAGGTGCGTTGGCAGCCGGGGTCTCTGACACAAACGCCTCGTTCAGTGCGAGGGTGTGCTTCAGGCGCATAGTCTCGACGACGATGTCACGGACTGCGCCGCCCGTCTGGTTGATAGCGCGGTTGGAGATGTCCACACGGATGGGCAGACGGTGCGGAGTGATGGTCTTCACTCCGAACTCCATGGTCTGCGGGAGCACTTCCTCATTCTCACCATACCACGTTGCCTTCAAGCCCTTCACGGTCGGGAAGTTCCACTGACCGTTGATTCCGCTCTGGATTCTTGCGCCAAGCTCGCCGATAATGGTCTGCGGGGTCAGCTCACGGATGTAGTCTTGGATATAGACGGGCGTGATGCTGGCGGTGCTGGCTGCCTGCTGAATGACGGGGGTAGCGGATGGAGTTCCGGATGAGCCAGTGCCGCTTCCAGAACCTGCGGAGCCGCCTGCATCTTCACGGAGCATCTCGTCTGCTCGGTTGTATGCGAAACGGAAATTGCCGTTTTCGTCACGCTGTGCGGCCAAGTCCTGCGGAATGCCACGACCGCTGACGATGCTGCGAAGCAAGCGGGCGAAGTTCACCTCCGAGCGGTCCTCGCGGCGGCTCTGTGCCATCTGCACCGAACGCTCAGAGCTGCGTGCGCTCTCATACTGGGTGCACCCCACCATCAGGCGGTCGTCTTCTGCGCGAAGCGCATTGAACTGAGCACGCTCTGCGTCGTTCATGTCTCGATTCTCACGTGCCAGGGTCTGCTGGAGGTCTCCAAGTTCCTGACGAATCTCACTCCGGCGGCGGATGGCCGCCATGTACTCTTGTCTGGTCATTTGTCTAACTTTTGAAATTTTGTTAAAGATTTATAAGGTACGGCGAAGCCATGCGCCGATTGTGTCGAAGTCATTGCGGACGATGGGATTGCTGTCTGGTGCAGGTTCTGCCTTCAGCAGCCCGGCGTGCTCCAGTCCCTCACGCACATCCGCACTGCGTGCCGATACACTGGTGGCGGGGTAGGCGGGATGCGTGACGATGCTCACATCGAACATTTGGGGGATTTTGTCCAGATGTCGGACGTAATACTCTTTCCCGTCCGCATCGCTCTCTTTTGAATAGCTGAAGGTGTTGCTGTCTGCCATGAACCCGAAGCTCATCCCAGAGAAATCACCGCGGCGAACGCTCTCAATGGCATAGTTGCCCCAGATGGTATCGGCGGCATCGAATTGCATTATCAAGCCTTCATCGTCAAGCTCCAGCTCCAGACTTCCACCACCGTCCCGATGACGGGCGAGCATCTGGTTCTGGTCATGATTCAGGCAGCACACGATGTCGCTCGCGTCGATGACATCTTGAGCAAGCGCACCACGTGTCACTTCCTCAAAAACCCGCCCGTAGTCCCAGTCTGGGAGCAGCACGGAACGCGTCCCATATTGGAACACACGTCCCTCGATACGGCGGCTGCCAGTGGCCGCACGCAGCTGCATGGGCGAAAAGAAACGATATTGTTTGCTCATTTTTTCTGCGAAGTCTTTTTACTTTTGCTGTTATTCTTAGAAATAGGCACCGCCCCCTGCTGCTGCCCCTGTTGTTCCTCAAGTTTTGCGATGCTTCCATTGGCCACGAGTGCGTCCCCGCCGTCCATCGGCTGGAGTCCGAGGCGCATACGAGCCTCATTCGGAGTGAGCACGCCCGTCTGTATGAGCGTGGAGAGTGCGGTCGCCTGTGCCGACGGGTCGGTCTGATAATAATCAGACAGATTGAAGCGGGCACGCCATAGCCCGCTCCCTCCAAACAGCTTTTCGGTAAATTCCGCCTCCATCTGCCGCATGAGCGGTGCGAGGGTACTGGTCATGAAGATGGTCTGACTGCTCTCGCTGCTCGCATAGTTCGCATTCGTGTCTTGGAACACCTGCGTGGGAGGAACACCGAAAAATCTGCAAATCTCCATGTTGAGGAACTTCATAGAGTCGAGCAACTGAAGGTCTGACGGGGTCATGCCTGTCTGCACGAACTTCATCGAACCGGGGAGGAAGTTCAGATTCTGGCCGCTGCCGATGGCCTCACGCAGCCGCTGCGTCACGCTTTTCAGCTGCTTGTCCGTCACGCCCCCATAGCCCACCTGCACGGAATCCTCTCCAGTGATGAAGCCGCGCAGCGTGCTGCCGGGGGTGAACATCTCACCCTCCTGCTTATACGCCTTACGAGCATTGCCCAACACGAGCGAGGCAAGCTCTGTGACTGGAGTCCCGAGGAAGCCGTCACGGCAATAGCTGCGAATGTGGATGATTTCTCCCGGGGCGTATTCCCCGAAAATGCCATAATACGGGTCATTCACCGTGTACCGTCCTGTCAGGCGGTCATAGCTCACCGAACTGTCAGGCGGGATGCAGTAGAGGGCTTGCAGCACACCGCCGCTGTAGGACGGGACGATATAAGCATTGCCGTACATCTCGCGCTGGTAGACGATTTGCCAAAGAAAGTCGTAACCAGTCTGACGCTCATTCGGGCGTTGCGAGAGGATTCTATCGTTGGACGTTCCCTCCGCATCCTCATACCACGTGCGCCCTTCGGCTCGCTTCCTCCTGAATACATGAAGCCCGAGACTGGCCACACTGCCCGCCTTGATTTCAACGCACCGTTTCACGCAAGCCACCGTGCCCGCCGTATAGGCATCGACTATATCATCATATCCGAGCACCGTGCCCGGGCGGAACAGGTAAGGCCAGCCGCTCACGCCCTCGCTGGTATTGCTGCCAGAAGTCGAGCCGCTGAACAATGATACCATCGAACCCACTGTGTCGCCTATCGTTCCACGAAGCTGTTTCCAAAGTTTCTGCATCTCGCTTTCGTTTTCTAATTATTCCAAATCCGACGAATAGGCACCACGCACCTGCTCAATGCTAAGGCCGATGGCCATCGTGCCCGTAACACATCCGTCTATCTTCGCCTTTTTCTGCTTCTTCATCGGCTTCTTATTCCCCATTTTGTCGACATCGAGCACCGCATTGTCGTAGCAGTAGGCATTGATGGGGTTCGGGTCAAATGTAAGTTTGTCATTGAAAAGCAGTTCCTCCGTGCCCTCCACCGCTCTGGTGAAATAGTAGTTCGTCTGCTTGTACGGCTGCATATAAGGTTCGCCACCTGTGGAGCGCAGCGTGTTCTGGAACGTCTGTGCGCGGTTTGGGTCGAAACCGATGCGCAGAATGCGCAGCTGCCCTCCTCTCTCGAAGATGTCACGGGCTATCTGGTCATAGTCGATGGTCTCTTCCCCGCAGACGTGCATATAGCCATCCGCAACCCATTTCTTGTAAATTGCCCGATTCTCGTGTGTCTCGAGAGTCTGACGCGGCAGGTAATAATCGGTAATCATGTGCCCGCCCTCGTGTCCGTCAAGGTGAAGGAAGTAGCTCACCGCAGAGAAATCATCGCGAACACTCAAGTCCACGGCCACCTGACACTCTGGACGATATCCCAGCGTGGAGAGGTCGAGGCGGCGGAAGTGCGAGCGGATGACCTCGCCGCTAATCCAAGTCTCCAGCGTACCCGTCTCGAACACGTTCAGCAGCTTCGTGCGAAAGGCTCGCATATCATCCGCGCTGGTCTGTGCCTTTCGCCACATATCATCGTAGAAGGTTTCCTTGACCGTGATTCCGAGGTGGGGCTGCACTTTCCTCCATGTATTCACGTCCCCCTCCTCATCGTCCACGTCTGGCATGAACAGGTGGGCGAACGTACGGTCGTCAGTGGACTCGCCCCGTAGCACGGCCCTGCAGTGCTCAAGCATCGACACGAACGGGCTGTCCACCTTATCGCTGGCAGTGGTGATGGTCACTACAAGCGGATTCTCACGCATACCCATGGAGGTCGTGAGCACGTTATAGAGGTCAGCGCTATCCGCCTGACTGTATTCGTCATTGATGACCGTCGAAGCGTTCAGTCCGTCAAGTTTGTCTGCATTCGACGCAAGGCAACGCACGAAGCTCTCGCGCATCCCGCTGTCCTTCCAGCTCACCAGCTCACGGTTAAGCTTGAAGTGACCAAGACCGGGGTCAAGGCCACGCAGCACACCGCGAATCTCGTCAAAGCATATCTTCGCCTGCTGATACGTATTCGCCGTGGTGTAGCACTGGGCGTTGCGGTCGCCGAATAAGAGGTCGTAGACGGCAAGGCTGGCCACCTCTGTGGTCTTGGAGAATTTACGCGGCACGAACAGCAGTACATCATGGAACAGGCGGTGGTTCTCGTCGGTGTAGAACCCCATGATGTTCGCAAACTGGAACACCTGTACGGGGGTTAGTCTGTAGCTCTGGCGGCCACGAATCCCGCTGAACTTCAGTTGCTCGTAAAATGCTGTAAACTGCTTGTATTTATCAATTCTAAAATCGTATTTGTCGAGCAATTTGAGGAAACGGCGAAGCCCGAGCAGCTCATAGAGGTTATGCCGCTCGGGGTGCGACACCAGCCCACGCGCATAGTCGAGCAGACGGCGGTCGATACGTCCCAGATGATAGGATGGGAGGTCGCAGTCTTGCAGCCATCCAGCGCAGGCGGTCTTCGCCTCTCGTTCTTGTTGCCGCTCTTCGTCCGTCATGCTCTATCTATGATTTTGCACGCTTGAGCACCGCAGGACGGGAGCTGCCAAGGCTCTCCATTAGACTCACCAGCCGGTCGCCACTTCTTGGACGGCTGTCCTTTTCTTGATTGACGAATCCTGCGGGCTTCGCCACGGCCAAACCGAGGTCACGGAAATACTTCCTCACCTCCTCGGTACAGCTTATCTCAGCCTGTACGGCAGGATTCAGTGACACACGGGTATTACCCTCACGGGTGATGCTCTCTATCATCGTCCCGTCACGGTCGATGCTTTCCCGGATGCTGTCCAGACGACAGAGCAGCCCGGCAAGCACACCGATGGCTGGCTCGAGGCTGGGGTCATACAGCCCACGGCTCTCCAGCCGTTCACGAATCTCGAGCAGATAGTGTCTGCGGTCATTGCTTGATTCTTTCATAAGGCATTTGAATTAATTTTACAAAAACTGGCGAAGCCACGCCTCCATCCACTCATCGGTGGTAGTACGCCCCCGGCGCAACTTTCCATGGGCACGGACGTGGCAAGCGTGGCACAGGCTGCGAAGGTTATGCGGGTCGAAAGCGAGGGCGCACATCCCAGCGAAGTCACGCCCCATACCGATTGGCCGAATATGGTGCACTTCCTCTGCCTTCTGGTCGAGGATGCCAGCGGCCATGCAATCCTCACAGAACGGATGCTCGGCGATGTATGCCGTGCGTAGGGCGTTCCACCGCTTGCTGTGGATTATCCGCTTATAGTCTTTACGCCGGCCGCCCCCTCCGTGCCATGTGGAGCGGCTTCGCCACCCTTCCTTAATCGCTCTTCCTCCATTCGGGGGTGGAATTTTCTTATGCGACCTGTCCATACTCTTAGGCGGCTTTGAATAAAATAGACACCACAACGACTATTTCCGCCAATTAATATCTCCGGGGAACATCAGGCGAGCCCCCTCGTCGCCCATCGTGCGGAACATCTCTCCCACTTCCTCCGATATATCTGGTGGCGTAGGTGCTGGCGGCGCTATCTGTCCTGCCTCTACAAGACGGACGGCTGCGGCAAGCGTCTGCAGGTCATGCTCATAGGTGGTGCGGAACACACGCATGACGGGCTCGGGAATGCTGCTGGTATACTCACAACCTGCAGAACGGACGGCACAATACGCAAGGTATCTGAGAAAGGAACTGAGGGAACAGAACCCACCACGCTCTGCCAATGAGCAGAACACGCGGTAGTCCGAGTCAGAGATACGGAAGCTGACTCGGTGTGTACGCGGCTCGCGGCCTGTTTTCAAGGAGGAACAAGGGCGGCCGGCAGGGGTGGTAGGTTCTTTAGCCATTTTCTACAAAGGTAAAGATTTTTCATGAATTTTACAAGAAAAAACCCGGGGAATAGTCCCCGGGCAAATGATAAAATATATTAAAAATTGCTGTCCGATAGCTGCGTCTCTGCCGCAAGCATCTTCCGTACCACGGTGTCGTCGAGTAGCTTCGCATAAGTGGAGCGCGTCACCTTCGTAGAGGAATGGCCAAGAATACGTGCCACGGTCTCCATATCCACGCCAGCGTTGAGCAGCACGGTAGCCCCTGTATGGCGTGCCCAGTGGCTTGTTATCGGTTTGTCCACGCCTGCCGTCTGTGCCACCACCTTCAGGTATTCGTTGTATTTCACGTTCGAGAGGATAGGGAGCTGCCATCCGTATTTCTCAAGGACAGTAACGGCCGGATGAAGCAGCAGGAACGTGAACTCCTTCCCGGTCTTTCCGCGCTCACCGCTGTACGTCCATCTTCCTTCGCCCACCTTGACCAGCTTCGATGCGTCAAATGCTGCGAGGTCATGGTAGGACAGGCAGGTGTAGCACTGGAACACGAAAAGGTCACGCACGCGCTCGAGGCTTTCCGTACCCATCTGAGCACGCTCCACACGATGAAGCTCATCACGGGTTAGGTATTTGTGCAGCCCATGGCTCTCTTTGTCGCGGGGAATATGCAGCCATTTGTAGGGGTTTCTTCTTAGCAGTCCCGCGTCGACGGCATCAAGGATGAACGAGTTGAGGAATCTGTGATAGTTATTCCATTTTGAATAATCGGTCATCCCCTTTTCCTTCAAAGCGGCATCCATGGTCAGAACGCCGTGGTCGGTTACATCAGAGAAATAGCGTATCTTTCCCCAACCAACGAACCATCGGAGGAATCTGTCGTAGCGTTCTTGGCTATCCTCTGCACGGCCGTACTTCCTTACCTCCGCACGTTCCTTGCACCATTCGATGAAGGTACGCCCCTCGCCCTTCATCCTCTCCATACGGTCATGTATGCCCATAATGTCAATCATACCCTCATCCATCATCGTGTCTATGACACGGAGCACGTCAGAGCGAAGCCGTTCGAGCATTCTGTTCAACTCTACGGCATCCGAGCGGCGTACGACACGGCCGTCACGCCATTCACCACGCCCCACTCGAACACCTGTCGCCATTACCTTGCTGTGGCGCGCGTAAGTGACACGCATCTCGATGCTTGCCAAGCCAGTAGAGGCAAGCGTGTTGCGCCGGTCGAAACACCAGCTGATTCTCGGTATTTTCTCCATAATCTTCCTATTTTTCTTTACAAATTCAAGTGTACAACATTTCCCGAATCTGTGTACAACAAATGTATTGCGTTACTCTTTTGAAAGCTCGCAAATTGTGCGAAAAAACGCATACAAATTCAAAAGGTAGTTTATCCCTCGCTCGGAAATAAACCCTGCCTTTCCAATAGTCTCAACTGCTAACTACTTAAAAATCAAGTATATAGGAAATTATGTATATGAAAAATCAAGTATAAAACCCTTATTTCCCAGCGGAAAGAGGGGGCTTTTGTACACTTTCTTTTCGCATACGCTAATTTCCTAATTTTCATGGACTTGCGAACTTACTGAACAGGGACGGGCGGTGCGTGTACTGATTTTGCATTGATTTCAACGCTCACCTCATCACGTACTTGACGTTTTCATCTTCGAGCACCCATCCTGTGGACTTTCCGCTCAGCAGCCATTCGCCAAACTTACTCAGCTTGCCGTCTTTTTCCTTCTTCGCTCTCAACATATTGAGAATGTCTGTTGTTTTTTCTTTTTTTTTCTTTTCCATAATTTTACCCTTTCTTATCTTTTTTTTCATCGAGCTTCGTCTGGAGGTCTCTCACGAGGTTGGTGAGGGTGTTGATGTGGTTCGTCTGCTGCTCAATCGTGCCCAAAGCCTTGCGCAGCGCCACCGCCATGTCCTCCAGCGCAGAGCCGCAAGCGTTTCCGATGACGTTTCCCGTGCCGTTCACGTTGTGGGAGTGGTCGCCGCTGGTCTGCTGACTCACCTGTGACGCAGCCGAAGGCG
>CALGHW010000044.1 GCA_937916075.1 uncultured Prevotella sp. | reverse complement strand
TGATGAGGTTCATCAGATAAGTGGTCAGTTCGGCCAGTTCGGGTATCTGGCTCTGCACGAAGAGCGTACACTTGTCGGGGTCCAGTCCAGCGGCCAGGTAGTCGAGCGCCACCTCGATGAGGTTCTGTCTGATTTTCTCGGGGTTGTCAGCGTTGTCGGTGAGCGCCTGCACGTCGGCCATGAAGACAAACATCTGCTTGTAGTTGCCCTCGTTCTGGAGCTGCACTCTGCGTCGGAGCGAGCCGATATAGTGGCCCAGGTGGAGCTTGCCGGTAGGCCGGTCGCCTGTGAGTATTACTTTTTCCATTGTCGTGATATGATTTTTTTATTTCTTTTGTTCATCAGATGTGCAAAGGTAGTGCAAATGAGCGATATGACAAAATGAACTTGTTCATTTTTCATATCCGAGTGCAGCCTACCTTATCCAAAGGTAGTGCAAATGAGCGATATGACACGATTGCGACCAACGGGCAGCAATCTTCAGAACTTGTTCATTTTTCATATCCGAGTGCAGCCTACCTTATCCAAAGGTAGTGCAAATGAGCGATATGACAAAATGAATCTTGATTCATTTTGTTGTTTCACCCTTTTGTGCTATCTTTGTCCACTTATTCAGTCAAAAGAACGTTATGGAACAACTGCTGCACTATGTATGGAAGCACCGCCTCTTCCCGCTCCGTCCGCTGGTCACGGCCGACGGCCGCGAGGTGGAGGTGATAGACCCCGGCCTGCACAACCGGAACGCCGGGCCCGACTTCTTCAACGCCAAGGTGAAGATAGACGGCACACTGTGGGTGGGCAATGTGGAGATACACGACCGCACGTCCGACTGGTATCTGCACGGTCACGACCGCGACAAGGCCTATGATAACGTGGTGCTCCACGTGGTGGCGGCGGTAGACGGCGAGGTCATGGACCACGGCGGCCGGCTGATACCCCAGTTGAGGCTCGACATACCGCAGCAGGTGTGCGACAACTATCGCCAGTTGCTCTCGGCCGACGCCTATCCGCCGTGTTACAAGATAGTGCCGTCGCTGTCGTCGCTCACCGTCCATTCCTGGATGGCCACCTTGCAGACCGAGCGTCTGGAGCGCAAGACCCGCGACATTGAGCGGCGGGCCGCCCAGAAGAATGGCTCGTGGGAGGATGCCTACTTTGTCACGCTGGCCCGCAACTATGGCTTCGGCATCAACAGCGACGCCTTTGAGCAGTGGGCCCTGAACGTGCCGTTGGGGCAGGTGGCCCACCACCGTGACGACCTCTTCCAGGTGGAGACGCTCTTCATGGGCCAGGCCGGGCTGCTCCAGCCCGAGGCCGTGCCCGAGCGGTACCGAGCGGAGGCGGCGGCCGACGCCTATTATCAAAAGATGTGCGCCGAATACCGCTACCTGGCCCACAAGTTTGGTCTGACGCCGATGGACCATCATGCCTGGCGCTTCCTGCGGCTCCGGCCACAGAATTTTCCCCATATCCGCATCTCCCAGCTGGCCCGGCTCTACCAGGAGCGCAGGGCGGGGCTGAGCGTGCTCTTGGAGTGTCAGACCGTGGAGCAGCTTCAGGACATCCTCAAGACCCACGTCACCCCCTATTGGGAAACCCATTACACTTTCGGGTCTGAGAGCACCCGCAACGAGAAGCACGTGTCGCCCTTCTCGCTCAACCTGCTGGTCATCAACACGGCCGTTCCCATGCTCTTCGCCTATGGACGTCACACGTCAGACGAGCGGCTCTGCGACCGGGCCTTCGACTTCCTCGACCGGCTCCGGGCCGAGAACAACCGCATCATCCGCATGTGGCGCGACTGCGGCTTGGAGGTGCGCTCGGCCGGCGACAGTCAGGCGCTGATACAGCTCAAGAATGAGTATTGCGACCGCCGCGAGTGTCTGCGCTGCCGCATCGGCTATGAATACCTGAAATCATCAAATACCCTATAAACCATGAAGTATATCTTTGAGGCCCGCATGATGGTGCGCGACTATGAGTGCGACATCGAGGGCATCGTGAACAATGCCAATTACCTGCATTACACCGAGCACACCCGCCACCTCTTCCTCAAGTCGTGTGGCCTGAGCTTTGCCGAGATGCACAGCCGGGGCGTGGATGCCGTGGTGGCCCACATGGATCTGCGCTACAAGGTACCCTTGCGCTGTGACGACGAGTTCATCTCCCGGCTTGCCCTCAAGAAGGAGGGACTGCGCTATGTCTTCTATCAGGACATCTACCGGGCTTCCGATGACAAGCTCTGCTTCAAGAGTGTCATCGACATCGTGTGTCTGGTCAACGGCCGGCTGGGCGACAGTGAGGACTACAACCGCGCGTTTGCCGCCTATCTGTAGCCATGGCTGCCGATTATTCCCAAGAGGGACGAAAGGAGGAGCGCAGACAGTTGCGTAATCACGCTACTGTGGCGGAGTGTCTCTTGTGGAAGGTGTTGAAGGGCCGGCAAGTGGAGGGCCTCAAGTTTCGCCGCCAGCATGGTGTCGGGGCTTATGTCCTTGATTTCTACTGTCCGCAGTTGAGGCTGGCCATAGAGCTTGACGGAGAGGTGCACGACACGCCTTATGCACTGGCATACGACCGGGCGCGGACGGCTTATCTCAATGGTCGTGGCATCACGGTCATGCGCTTCCGCAATGAAGTGGTGAGGATGAATATTCAATATGTGGTGGACCAGATTATCGCATACAGGCAAAATCGGTTGTGTCCATCTTTGACAAACCACCCCTGCCCCTCCTTTGGAAAAGGAGGGGACGCAGGTGCTCCGTGTGGTTCAGTGGGTCGAGGATGGGATGCAGGTGCTCCGTGTGGTTCAGTGGGTCGAGGATGGGACGCAGGTGCTCCGTGTGGTTCAGTGGGTCGAGGATGGGACGCAGGTGCTCCGTGTGGTTCGGTGGGTCGAGGATGGGATGCAGGTGCTCCGTGTGGTTCGGTGGGTCGAGGAGGGGACGCAGGTGCTCCGTGTGGTTCAGTGGGTCGAGGAGAATCCAATGGGAGAGAAAATACTAAAGAAACAGGTGGAATGGCTGTTGTGGCACCATTCTCAGAAGCAAAAGAATCACTTGCGTCCCCTCCTTTCCCAAAGGAGGGGCAGGGGTGGTTTGACAAAAAAGGTTCGACCGCACAACGATGTTGTCTCGATGGAGACTCCTCCCTTACGGGTTGGTTTGACAAAAAAGGTTCGACCACTGTTTTATCCAATAGTAGCAAAAAAGCCATGAACGAACAAGAATCGCTTTATGCAATGGCGCTGACACGTATCAGCCATTTCAATTTCGCCACGGCACTGGCCCTCTATCGTGAGCTGGGCAGCGCCACGGCTATCTATGAGCACCGCACCGACATTGCCGACGTGGTGGACGGCTGCACGCCACGACTGGTCAAGGCCCTCCTTGACTGGGACGAGCCACTCCGGCGGGCCGAGGCCGAAATGGCGTTCTGCCAGCGGCACGGCATCGAGATACTTACACCCGGCAGCACCGGCTATCCACGGCGGCTCACAGACTGTAACGACGCTCCGCTGGTGCTCTATTACAAAGGCTCCGCTCCGCTCAACCAGGCCAAGGTGGTCAGCGTGGTGGGCACACGCCACTGTACGCTTTACGGGCAAGACCTGATACGCCGCTTCATGACCGACCTCAGGCAGCAGTGCCCCCAGGTGCTGGTGGTGAGTGGCTTGGCTTACGGCGTGGATATCCATGCCCACCGCCAGGCCTTGGCCTGCGGCTACGATACCGTGGGCGTACTGGCCCACGGTCTGGATCGCCTCTATCCGTCGGCCCACCGCAGCACGGCGGCCGAGATGGTGACCCGCGGCGGGCTGCTCACCGAGTTTATGAGTCAGACCAATGCCGACAAGCCCAACTTTGTGCGCCGCAACCGTATTGTGGCCGGCATGGCCGACGCCACGGTGCTGGTGGAGTCGGCCGCCAAGGGCGGCGGACTCATCACCACCCGTATCGCCCACAGCTATGGACGCGACGTGTTTGCCTTCCCCGGTCCGGTGGGCGCACCCTATTCCGAGGGTTGCAACAACAGCATCCGCGACAACGAGGCCATGCTCCTCACGGGGGCGGCCGACCTGGTGAAGGCGATGGGGTGGGAGGATGACGCCCTGCTGCGCCAGGCCAAGGACCAGGGCATCGAGCGGTCACTCTTCCCCGACTTGTCGGCCGAGGAGCAACGGCTCACAGACCTGCTCCGCCAGACCAACGACCTGCAGATAAACGTCCTCACCGCCAAGGCTAACCTGCCCATCAGCAAGGTGGCGGCCCTGCTCTTCCAACTGGAGATGAAGGGAGTGGTCAAGCCGATGGCAGGAGGGGCATACCATTTATTGAACTAATAGTAAAAAAGAATGAGCATTGTGCATAACGGAAAAGTTGATGTAATGATGCGTTATCAAGATTGTATATGAAGATAGGAGACATAGAGTTTGGGCCTCGTCCGGTGTTTCTCGCACCGATGGAGGACGTGACCGACATCGGCTTCCGACTGCTCTGCAAGCGGTTTGGAGCCTCGATGGTCTATACTGAATTTGTAAGTGCCGAGGCCTTGGTGCGCTCGGTGAAGTCAACGATAAGCAAGCTCACCATCAGCGATGAGGAGCGGCCGGTGGGCATACAGATTTACGGCCGCGACGTGGCGTCGATGGTGGAGGCCGCCAAGATAGTAGAGCAGGCCCGTCCTGACCTGATAGACATCAACTTCGGGTGCCCGGTGAAGAAGGTGGCCGGCAAGGGTGCCGGAGCCGGCATGCTGCAAAACATCCCCCTGTTGCTCGATATTACCCGTGAGGTGGTCAAGGCGGTGAAGGTGCCTGTGACGGTGAAGACCCGTTTGGGATGGAACAGTGACAACCTCGTCATCACCGACCTGGCCGAACAGTTGCAGGACTGTGGTATCCAGGCCCTCACCATCCACGGGCGCACCCGCGCGCAGATGTACACCGGCCAGGCCGACTGGACTCTGATAGGCGAGGTGAAGCGCAACCCGCGCATCCATATCCCTATCATCGGCAACGGCGACATCACCACGCCCGAGGAGGCCGAGCGAGCCTTCCAGGACTATGGCGTGGATGCCGTCATGGTGGGGCGGGCCACCTTTGGCCGTCCCTGGATATTCAAGGAGATGCGCGACCTGCTGGACGGCAATGCTGAGGCCCGTCCGCTCACTGTCAGCGAGAAGATTGACGTGCTTGAAGAGCAGCTCCGCATCAATGTAGACCGTATCGACGAGTATCGGGGCATCCTCCACACGCGCCGTCATCTGGCCGCCACGCCTGTGTTCAAGGGTATTCCCGACTTCCGCCAGACGCGCATCGCCATGCTCCGGGCTTCCAAGATGGACGAGTTGATGGCCATCCTCGAGGACACCCGGCGGATGCTCTGCCAAGCAGCTGGCCAGCCTTTGGAATAGCCGTATGGCGGTATGATATCCTGGATAGTGACCCTCGTCTTGACGCACTGAGTTAGGGTAGTAGAGTCACTATCCGGGACAGCCTATTTGTTGGGCTTTGACACGCGACTTCATGGTCTTGTAGGCATTATGACTCATATACATGATGCGTTCTATCCCCAGATTCATTCATCCTTAATTTATATCTGATGTTACGCAAGGTTGGTATTGCCACTCCCATGACTCTTGCTATTTCCGGATTGGCCAATCCTGCATGAACAAGACAAAGGAAAAATTTTTGTTTGGAGGACAAATCCACCTTATATTTCCGGGCTATTGCTCTTTGTAACTCCTTGTTTTTTGACAAATAAAAATCCAAGAAATAAAGGAGTTCTTCTTTCGTCCAAGAACAGATGGTGCCTCCATGCATGATTTCATCAAACAATGTTTCTCCTTGTTTCAGGTTTTCCATCCGTTTTTTCATCATATTGTCAATCAACTCGCTTTTATGGGCAAGTTCACGTTCAGACTGATCTTTTTGGGTCTTTAAATCTTGGATAATTTGGTTTTTCTCATCAATGATTGATTGTTGTTTCTTTTGTTTTTTCGCAGTTCCTTTTTCTTTATACATCCAAGAAAAAGAGGCTACAATAAGTACAACAGTTAAAGCCATTATCCACAGCTCTAACCTTTGGGAATGATTGTTTGTTTGTGTTTGGGCCGTCTGGTTTTCAAAATCGTTTTGTAACACTTCTACCTTGTTCGTTTTTTGTTCTGCTGACAAACTGTCGCTTAGATTTAATAACCACGTTCCCAGGCGGTTGGCTTCCTGTTGTTGCCCCGTTTTGTTTTTGTGTTGTTGTATGTTTTTAATGATTTGACATTTCTGTTCTATGTTACATTTTCCCAATGCCAGATTCCATAGGCTGTCAGCCTGTTGCTCATGTCCTTGCCGAGCCAATATTTTGGCCATATTGTCATACGTGTCTACACTTGGACCTATTGCCGCAGCTTGCCGTAAGTATTTCATGGCAACCTGTTGGTTGTTGTTCATATTCAGGTATCCGATATTATCTAAAATAATAACACGTCCCTGTGGACTTACCTCGGTAAGGTATGGGATACAACGGTTGATATAATACAGGGCACTATCGTCTTGCTCCAAACCATGAAACGAAACTGCTATGAAGTTGTTGGCAGTAGCCAACCATTCCTTTTGGGAAGAAGCTTGCGCCAGCTTTAACAACTTTCGTCCATAACTTAATGCTTTTGAATAGTTGTGTCCTTGATTATTGACCATAATCATCGAACGGTATAGCTTGTTCGTTAATTCCGGATTATCTTGTTCGTTGGTTATTCTTTCGCATTCTTTCAGATTCCATATCGATTCTTTGAGCTTTCCTTTTTCATAGAGTATGTTGCCTTTAGAGGCTGAGCTGGTAGTTGGCAAAGATGTGGCAGGACTGTCCCGGCAGACAGACCCCGATGGCCGCTTCTTGTTTCAGATACCGCCATTCTATGGTGTCGGGGTGTTGAACATGACTGCTTATGTGGCCAAGGATTCCGTCAAGAAAAGTCTTGGGACAGGAACACTCAAAGGCTTTTTGGACGAGACAAAATGGCCAGACTATTATGTGAAGCGTGATTTGTTTTATCCTCGTTTTTGTGTGAAGTATGGTTTTTACCAGAACCATATGCCCTACCAGGCCGCGACGAGGGATACCCTAAGCAATCTTTGGATGGAAAACACGGATGTGTTGTTACGCAATGTCAATGTGAAGGGTAAACGTCGTGGAAAACGAGGGATTGACTATCGAAATCCTGCTTATGTGGAGGATGCTTACTCCCTCTACAATGAGGTGACAGACTATGGCCTGAGATATGTCATTATTTGTTTGGTAACATGGGACGCTACAACAGATTTAATGTTGACGGAAAGATTGATGATGACAAATTCAAGAACTATACATTTTACAGAAATTATACCCCTGAAAAAGCGTCTGTCATCGGTATGAGTGGTGGTGATGGAAAGCCTATAGAAAAGGCGGATACATACAACTCTTCACCAACCCGAAGTGATATTCTGTTGGAAAAGACGTTGCAGTTGAAACGCCTGTCGGATATCCGTGTCTTTACGGATTACGAACCTCGTAACGAGGATGCTCCGGTAGACTTGAACAGTATGCGTGCAGACGCGACAGTGGTGTATACGCTGTATCCCAACGACAGCGAGCAGGTAACTTATCGTGACCGCCATATTGTATTACAAGGCTTTGACTTCCCGCTTGATTTTTATCACCCGGATTATTCCAGGAAAAAACCGTCAAGACCGACTGACTACCGTCGTACGCTCTATTGGAATCCGCATGTGAAAACGGATGACAAGGGAAAGGCTCAAATAACCTTCTTCAACAACAGCAAGGAAACAAGAATCAAGGTGGATGTCTGTGGCATAACTTCCAACGGACATTTTATCAGAACGGAATAAATAAAGTCATATCAATGCTGTGAAACAGAGAATGAACGTGTTAATTTATCAGTTCGCAATGACAAGAATGAAATACTAAAACCTATAAAAATGAACAAGGCATACTCTTTGGGTGATTTTAATTTTGAGGATATCTCAAGCGGGAATGTATCACGAAACAATGAACAAAAGCCTTCCGCAGACATTCGCCGTGATGATGTTAACGCGAAAGTAGACAGTTATGGACAAGCCATGTCTCCTGATGGCTTTTTCATGCAAGGCGGTCCTACTTATAAAAACCGGCCCGTGGTATGGATATGGAATAACCAGTATCTCACCACGACAGGCGTTCCAGCCCAGCTGATTTCTCAAGGTCGCCTTCCTGTCGTAAATGATCCGTCGCTCATACCGCCTCCAGAACTGCTGGATGACTATAAGTCGGTCTATATAGCAGAGAAGGATATTTGGACGCATCATATGGTGTGTCCCGACTTGGCTGTGTACAATCCTGTTACGATATTCCTCTATTCTATTCATGCCTATCGTGTCAAGCAGCGGGGCATCCGCCGTACTACCTTTGAGGGCTATGCCCCCGCGGTGGAGTTCTACAGTCCCGACTATAGCCTGATGGCCCCCATGCCCGACTACCGTCGCACGCTCTATTGGAACCCGAACGTGAAGACTGACTCTAAAGGGGAGGCCAAGATAGAATTTTACAACAACTCTACTTGCCGCCAGCTCGTCATCTCGGCCGAGGGCATCACCAAGGATGGTAGGGCGGTGGTCTATCGGCAGTAAGCTGTTTTGTGGAAAATTAAAACCTTGTGATACATTTTGAAGATACGTGTTCTTGTCTTCTCATTCGTATAAGGAAATATACGAATAAAAATGAGATGATGAAAGGAAAACAACTCTCAAGTGTGGGCGCAGTGCTCTTCTCCTTTTTTGTGATGGGCTTCTGCGATATTGTGGGAATCTCCAGTGACTATGCCCGTGAGGCTTTCGGCTGGAGCCAGACGGTGGCCGGACTGCTGCCGTCGATGGTCTTTGTGTGGTTTCTGTTCCTGAGTGTGCCGATAGGCATACGGATGAACCGTTGGGGACGTAAGAACACAGTGTTGGTGGGCATGGCCGTGACGATAGTGGGTATGATGGTGCCGCTGGTAGGCACCTCTTGGGCCTGTCTGGTGGGCTATGCCGCCTTGGGCATCGGCAATGCTGTCCTCCAGGTATCGGAAAACCCGTTGGTCAAGAATGTGGTCAGCGACGAGAAGATGCTCACCAGCAGCCTGACGGCAGGGCAGGTGGTGAAGGCCGTCTCGTCATTCTGCGGGCCCTTTATCATGCTCTTTGCCGTCAACGTATTGGGCGGGGGCGACAAGCAACAGTGGTATCTTGCTTTCCCCGTATTGGGAGGCATCACCCTTCTCTCGGCCCTTTGGCTGATGTTGTCGCCCATTGAGCGTGAACACGTGGACGAGACGGAAAAGGTGACGGTAGGAGAGACCTTTGCCTTGTTGCGTCAGCCAGCTATCCTGTTGCTCTTTTTGGGCATCTTCTTTGCCGTGGCCATCGATGTAGGCACCAATTTCGTGTCGTCCAAGGTGATGATGAGCCGCTATGCTTGGACGGTGGCCCAGGCCGGACAGGCCCCGCAGGTGTATTTCATCTGCCGCACGGCAGGGGCTTTCTTAGGCGTGTTCCTGATGACAAAGATTGCGGCCAAGATTTATTTCCAAGTGAATATCGTCGCTTGCATGGTTGTGGTGCTGTCCTTGGCTTTCGTCCCGATGGGCGAGGTCATGGCCTTGGCACATATCGGAGCTGTAGGCTTCTTGTGTTCCTGCATCTTCCCCATCATCTATTCCATGGCTGTCAGCGTGTGTCCCGACAAGGCCAATCTGATTTCTGGACTGATGATAACGGCCGTGGCAGGAGGAGGAGCGGCCACCCCGTTGATAGGATTCGCCACCGACAGGATGGGCGACATCACGGCCGGAGTGCTTGTGCTGCTGGCCTGTGCCGCTTATCTCTGCTATTGCGCTTTTGGTATCAAAACAACAAAATAACCTGAATCTCATGAATAACAACGAAACAATAAAGCCTTATGTGATAGGCTTGGATCTGGGAGGCACCAACTCTGTCTTTGGCAGTGTCGATGCCCGTGGCAACATCAAGAATACCGTTACGGTGAAGACCGGAGGGTTTGAGACGGCTGAAGACTATGTGGCAACCTGTGTGGCGGCTCTGCGCCCGATGATAGACGAGCTGGGCGGTATCGATACCGTCAAGGCAATGGGTATCGGCGCCCCCAACGGCAACTATTATCAGGGCACGATAGAGTATGCCCCTAACCTGCCCT
This sequence comes from uncultured Prevotella sp., assembly GCA_937916075.1. Lineage (GTDB taxonomy): Bacteria > Bacteroidota > Bacteroidia > Bacteroidales > Bacteroidaceae > Prevotella. The sequence continues at coordinate 4,244 of CALGHW010000044.1, read as the reverse complement.
GGGCACATGATAAAGTAGTACCCTTAGCAGCGATGTTCAGTGAGGCCTTGGGCATCCCCGTGGCACTGACCAACGACGCCAATGCGGCCGCCATCGGCGAGATGACCTATGGCGTGGCGCGGGGTATGAAAAACTTTATCATGCTCACGCTCGGCACGGGCGTGGGCTCAGGCATTGTCATCGACGGAAAGTTGCTCTATGGCAGCAACGGCTTCGCCGGCGAACTGGGCCATGTCATCATGCGGCGGGAGAACGGCCGTCTTTGTGGCTGTGGACGGAAGGGATGTTTGGAGGCCTACTGTTCGGCCACGGGTGTGGCCCGGACGGCCCGCGAGTGGTTGGCCACAACTACACGACCGTCGGCCTTGCGGGCCTTGATACCAGAGGAGATTACCTCCTTCCACGTCAGCCGGGCGGCCGAACAAGGTGACGGACTGGCCCAGGATGTATACAGCTTCACGGGACGGATGTTGGGACAGGCCTGTGCCGACTTTGCGGCCTTCTCGGCTCCTGAGGCATTTATCTTCTTCGGCGGTATGACTCAGGCTGGCGAGCTGCTCATGAAACCTGTCCGGGATAGTTATCGGGAAGAAGTGTCGCCGCTGTTTCGTGACGCGGCCTTCCTGGTGAGCGGTCTCGACGGTAGCAGTGCCGCTGTGCTGGGGGCCTCGGCCGTGGGCTGGGATATATAGTATTGAAATATAGTGACGCTAAAAAAATAACTTGGTACGATTTGAGTGAGAAAGTTATCATTCAGTATTGGTGTCAGCCTCATCTTTTTGGCTCTTTTCCTCCCTCTCATCGGTCGTATAGCCCGCTATACTCCCTCTTCGAGTGAGAAAAATAGCTCAAAAATATGAGGCTCAAATCATACCAATTTATTTTTTCATCGTCACATAGAAAAACAACAAAGAAATGAAACCATATAAGTTTGAACCCTATCTGAAGACAACCCTGTGGGGCGGTTATCAGATAGCTCCCTTCAAGGGAATTTTTACGGCCCAACCCAATATTGGCGAGAGTTGGGAGGTGAGCGGTGTGCCGGGACACGAGAGCCGGGCCATCGAGCGGGGCTTGGTGGACGACGTGGATGTGGGGCTGACGCTGACCGAGCTTATTGACAAATACAAGGAATTGCTGGTGGGGCGGAAGGTATACAAGCGGTTTGGCAACCAGTTTCCTCTGCTTGTGAAGTTTATCGACTCACGGCAAAACCTCAGCGTGCAGGTGCATCCCGACGACAAATTGGCGATGGAGCGGCATGGCTGTGCCGGAAAGACGGAGATGTGGTATATCATCAAGAGCGATGTGGGCAGCAAGATTTATGCCGGTCTCTCCAAAAGCATCACGCCCGAGGACTATGAGCGATTGGCCACGGCCGAGCCCGAGAACGGCCATTCGCCCATGCAGGACGTGATAGCCACACACGAGGCCCACGACGGCGACCTCTTCTTCCTGCCTGCCGGCCGGTTGCATGCCATTGGGGCCGGCAACTTCTTGGCCGAGATACAGGAGACCAGCGACATCACTTACCGCGTTTACGACTTCGGCCGAAAAGACGCGCACGGCAAGCCCCGCGAGCTGCATATCCAGGAGGCCCGCGACGCGATAGACTACCGGGTGTGGCCGGAATACAGGAGCAGCTACGACAGTACAAAGCCCATTTCCCAACTGGTCAACTGTCCGCATTTCGTGGTCCATAGAGTCGTGGTGCAAGTGGCGTCACAGGTCAATTTTGAGTGCGACTCCTTTGTGGTCGTGATGTGTTTGTGGGGCGAGGCCAATATCAACGGCATCCACATCCGTCAGGGTGAGACCATCCTGGTGCCGGCCTGTGAGAATGTGCTCTATATCTTTGGCAACGCCTCGTTCCTGACGGCCACGATGTAAGCCGGCTGTCCCGACTGGCAGATAGCTGTGTCAATCAGCATTACGCAAAGACGCGGAGAACAGAGCTTTCCGATTCATGCTCTGTGTCTCCGCGTCTTTGTGTATGTAGGTGTTCACATATATGCGATACACTTTGAATACCTATTGATGGTCGGGTAGTCTTCTCTTTGGGGAGAAGACTATCCTGGCGCATGTTATTTCACCACGACCTTGTGGCCCTTGCCACCTTGCTTGAAGATGTAGACACCTTTGGTCAAGGCATTTGTGTTGACCCGTCGGCCGTTGAGGTCGTATACCGTGGCCGGAGTCTGGCTGTCGGCCGTCTTGGCGGTACTGATGCCGGCCGGGAAGTCCATCAGCAGGAAGGGCAGCTCGTCAGAGAGGGCCGATGTGCTGTTGCCCTGCTTGGCATAGACAGTGAAGCCATAGGTGGTATACTTGTCGAGTCCGGTGAAGGTGTATGACAGCGTGTTGCCCACCTCAATGTTGTTGAATCCCGCTACCGGTGTGCGCACGACGGCCTGATAGCCTACGGTCACATCGTCGATGAATACCGTGCTCACATCCTTGTGGTGAACCAGTCGCACAGAGTCGGCCGGAGCAAACGAGTATTCGTATGTCTTGCCTTCGGCGGCTTGGGTCAGGTCGATAGAAGCCACCTCGGTCCATACCCCCTTGTTGGCGGTCTCCACGGCCAGTGTTCCACCCTCGGCGTTGCGGCTGCGGGCCCAGAAGGAAATGGCGTTGAGCTGTGCGTCGGGACAGGCGGCCAGCAGATACTCGTCATTATTGAGCAGGCGCAGGGCCGGTCCGGCCTCGCCGTAGTAGCCGTTCATGGTCACGAAGGTGGCATTCGACTTCCAGAGAGCGGGCATTCCGTCCATCCGCTGGGTGAAGTCATATCCCTGTTGGAGCGTCTGGCTGTCCAGACTGTGGCGCATGAGGGTCACCACATAGTTGTCGGCATCCTTCACGGCCTGCCATTGGGCGGTGATGCTGGTGCCGGTGGCGTTCAGTACGGCCAGTCCTTCCGGCTTCAGCTTGCCGAAAGGAATCTCGGTGGTGTGGATGTTGACGGACGCTGTGTCTGACGTATAGGAGCCACGTGTGGCCACAAGTGTCAGCTTGTAGTCGCTGTCGGGCGTCAGGCCACTGATGGTTATCGGGCTGCCGCCGTCCACCACCTTGTCCTTATATCCGTCCAGTACTTGCAGGTTGTTGCCCTGGCCGGCAAAGACATTCAGCTTGTAGGTCTTGGCGATGGGTTGTGCCGTCCAGATGATGGTGATGTTGTCGTCCTGGGTGTCGGTCACAGTCAGGTCAGGTGTGGGCAGCTTCATGTCCAGTCCGCCCAGCAACATATAGATGAGGCTGTCTTTCTCCTCGATATCATCCAGGCTCAACAGCGTCTTGTTATTCCATGACTTCAGGGTCCATCGTGTCACGTTCGACGAGCCGGGGAAGGGGTCGCCGGATGTGGTGTTGGAGGTCTTGCGGTTGTCGGCCTCCACGAGGTCCACCCGCTGGTGGCTGGCGATGGTGTTGATGGAATTGTTGTTCCAGGCCGTGGTGTCGATATCGATATGCCACATCAGCATGCCGTGTCCGGGCAGATACTTGTCCCATCCCTTCTGCTGTCGGTTCTCCAGCACATAGAACTCCCGGTCGTTGGTGCCGGGTACCGATATGCGGTAAGCCTTGTTGCTGTCCTTCAGGTCGGGCAGCACGTTGAGTGTGTCGGTGCCGGCGCTCAGCTCGGTATAGTCGAGCCAGCCCAGTTCGCCACGCTCATAGGCCGAGAATGTGGGAGGCGTGTTGCCGTCATTGTTGTATGAGCCGCTGGCCATAATATCGAAGGAGCCTGGGTCGAACGTGGCCGAACTGTACTCCACGTCATAGTGGTCGCCCAGTCCCAGCACGTGTCCGAACTCATGGGTGAAGGTGCCGATGCCGGTGGGCATGGTAGGCTTGCTTCCGTTAATCTCGTTGCTGCACGAGTAGCTGTTGATGTTCACACCGTCGAGGGTGAGTTGCCCGGTGCCATACAGTTGGTCAAACTCCTCATAGTTGAAGGCGTGCGGCCAGATGGTGTTGCTGTATTTGCTGTCGGCCTCTCCATATCCGGCATAGAAGAAGTAGATGTTGTCCACCTTGCCGTCCTTGTTGGTGTCATACTGGGAGAAGTCCACCAGCGGGTCGGCCAGGGTGCAGGCCTCCTTGACAAACTGCGCCACGCGCGCATAGTTGTCCTGACTTCCAGAATTGGCCCCATAATAAGAATACTTGCGCGACAGTTTGACGGGTCCTACCACGTCGAAGGTAGGTGTGAACTGTCCGTTTGACGAGGCGATATA
>CALGHW010000043.1 GCA_937916075.1 uncultured Prevotella sp. | reverse complement strand
CGCCCAGTGACGCGGCAGCAGCCATGGAGATAGGTGCCGACGCCGTACTGGTAAACACTGCCATTTCTGTGGCCGGTGATCCTGTGGCTATGGCCAAGGCCTTCAAAAAGGCTGTCGAGGCCGGGCGTGAGGCTTACGAGGCTGGCATACCGGCCCAATCAGCCAATGGTGAGGCCGAAGCCAGTTCGCCCTTGACCAGTTTTCTTAACTAATCATTCCAAAAACTGAAACAACGACGACGAATGAAAGTCAAAATCAACAATACAGAAGTGGAAATCCTCGCCACAACGGTAGCCCAACTGGCTGTAGACCAGCAATTGCCCGACAAGGGAGTGGCTGTCGCCATCAACAACGACATGGTGCCCCGGACTGAGTGGGCCGGCAGGGCTATTCATGAGGGTGACGACATCGTGATACTCAAAGCCTTCTGTGGAGGATAACAAGAGTGGCTCGAAATCCGTAAATCAACAAAAAACACATAAATCAAGATATGTTTATAGACGAAATAAGAAAGATAGACTGGGACGAGACCACAGCCAAAATCATGGGCAAGACGGATGCCGACGTGCGCCGGGCATTGGCCAAAAAACATCTGTCGGTAGACGACTTCATGGCCCTCATATCGCCCGCAGCCGAACCCTATATCGAACAGATGGCCCGGCTGAGCCGGATGTATACCCGAGAGCGCTTCGGCAAGACCATCAATATGTTTATACCTATTTACATTACCAACTCATGCGCCAACTCGTGTGTGTATTGTGGCTTCCATGTGCAGAACAAGATGCCGCGCACCATCCTGACCGAGGATGAAATCGTGCGCGAGTATCAGGCCATCAAAAAGCTCGGACCGTTTGACAATCTGCTGGTGCTCACTGGTGAGAATCCTGCCAAGGCCGGGGTGGACTATATCGCGCGGGCTTTGGATCTGGCCAAGCCTTACTTCAACAATCTGCAAATAGAGGTGATGCCACTGGCCACGGAAGACTATGCCGAACTGCGTCATCATGGGCTCAATGGAGTAATATGCTTTCAGGAAACCTACCATGAGGCCCGCTACAAGGTGTACCATCCACGGGGCCCCAAGTCCAACTACGAGTGGCGACTCAACGGCTATGACCGTATGGGCATGGCCGGGGTACACAAGATTGGCATGGGCGCGCTCATCGGTCTGGAGGACTGGCGTACTGAGGTGGCCATGATGGCTTACCACCTGCGCTATCTTGAGAAGACCTACTGGCGCACTCAGTACAGTGTCAACTTCCCCCGTATGCGCAAAGCCGAGAACGGCGGATTCCAGCCCAACGTGGAGATGAGCGACCGTGAGCTGGCTCAGGTTACCTTCGCCATGCGTATCTTCGACCATGACGTGGACATTTCTTATTCTACCCGCGAGACGGCCGAGATGCGTAACAATATGGCCACGCTCGGCGTGACGACCATGAGCGCCGAGAGCCATACTGATCCGGGTGGCTACTGCTGCTATCCCAATGCCTTGGCACAGTTTGATGTGAGCGACACCCGCACGGCCCATCAGGTGGACGCAGACTTGCGCGCCATCGGCATGGAGCCGGTATGGAAAAACTGGGATGCCTGTTTTGACAAGAATAATTGACGGGCACCAGCCACTCAGACAAGATAAGAATGAAAAAATACATCTCCACACTCACCATCGCCGGCAGCGACAGCAGTGGCGGCGCCGGCGTGCAGGCTGACATCAAGACCATGTCGGCCTTGGGATGTTATGCCGCTTCGGCCATCACCTCCATCACCGTGCAAAACACGTTGGGGGTGACGGCCGTCATGGCGGTGGATCCCGATATCGTGGCCGGACAAATCAAGGCCGTGATGGATGATATCCAGCCCAGAGTGGTCAAGGTGGGTATGGTCAACGACAGTGCCACGATACATGTCATCGCAGACACCTTGAAGGACTATTGTGTGGAATACCTGATAGTAGACCCCGTGATGGTGGCGACCAGTGGGGCCAGACTGATGCAGGCCGACGCACTTGAGGTGTTCCGGAGTAAGCTGATGCCGCTTGCCACGCTTCTTACGCCCAATATCCCGGAGGCCGAGGTGCTGGCCGGGATGGAGATACACAGTGTGGCCGACTGCGACGAGGCGGCCCGACGCATCGTCTGTGGATGCAAGGGCGGGCTGCTGATTAAGGGTGGTCATGTGGACGGCGACAAAAAGCAGGACCGGCTGTATCATCCCGACGGCCACTTCGTGTGCAGCTATGTCTGCGACACGGTCGACACGGACAATACCCACGGCACAGGCTGCACGCTGTCGTCGGCCATTGCCAGCTATCTGGCCAAGGGGGCGGGGGTGCGTGAGGCCATCCGTCAGGCCAAGGGCTATGTCACAGCGGCTCTTCAGGCCGGTGCAGACGTGGAGATAGGCCATGGCCACGGGCCGGTCAACCATTTCTTCAATCCCATGCGGCTTGAGAAGTGTTGAGGCCATCCTTTTTTAGAATCATCCCAAAAAAGAAAAAAAACGATGAATCAGATACAGTTTATCACCCATCAGACCGATCGCTACAGTTATGCCGACGGTGCCCGGATGGCCCTGGAGGGCGGTTGCCGGTGGATACAATTGCGCATGAAGGATGCCTCCGACGAGGACTTTATCGCTGTGGCCCATGAGATTCAGCCCCTCTGCAAGCGGTATGACGCCGTGTTTATTCTCGACGACAGGGTACACCTGGTGCGCCAGTTACAGGCCGACGGTGTGCATCTCGGCAAGAACGACATGCCGGCCGACGAGGCGCGCAGCCTGTTGGGCGAGCAGTTTATCATCGGCGGAACGGCCAATACCTTCGAGGATATCCAGCGGTTGTTCCGCCAGCGGGTGGACTATATCGGTTGTGGCCCGTTCCGCTTCACAACCACCAAGGCCAAACTGGCCCCCACCTTGGGGCTTGACGGCTATCGGACCATTATCCGCCAAATGCGTGAGCACAGCATCACGCTTCCCGTCGTGGCCATCGGGGGCATCACGTATGCAGATATCCCCGCCATCATGGATACAGGGGTGGACGGCATCGCCCTGAGCGGCGCCATCCTCCAAGCCGAGCATCCTGTGGAGGAAATGAGAAGAATGATACAAGCATAACCAAGAATACAAGCAATTTATGAACAATAACATCAAGATTACATACCCCGGTTCCGACAAGGTGTATATGCCTGGAAAGATTTATCCCGAACTGAGGGTGGGTATGCGCCGGGTGCGCCTGACCCCTACCGTTACCGTGGTTGACGGTAAAAAAGTGATGACAGAGAATGAGCCTGTCTATGTGTACGACACCAGTGGTCCTTA
>CALGHW010000042.1 GCA_937916075.1 uncultured Prevotella sp. | reverse complement strand
CCCCTTTTCCTCCTCGCCTCGCAAGTGGGTGGGGAAGCAGTTTTTCAGCCCTATGGCCTTGGCCACCTCCGTGGCCACCCGGATTTTCTTGCCTGTGCCGTCAATCAACTTGAAGCTGCACTCGGGGAAGAGGATAGCCAGGGGTATGCCGGGAAATCCGCCGCCTGTGCCGAAATCGAGAATCTTGGTGCCTGGGCGGAAGCGTATGGCCTTGGCAATGGCCAGCGAGTGGAGCACATGATGCTCATAGAGATTTTCGATGTCTTTGCGTGAAATCACGTTGATTTTGGCGTTCCAGTCTGCGTATAAGTCGTAGAGTGCGGCAAACTGCCGTTGCTGGGTTTCCGATATTTCCGGAAAATATTTCAGTATTTGTTCCATATCCTTTTTATGTAAAGTGGTTGTGTCTCGATTCCGTGGGGAAAAGGGCCATCCTCGTCCGTCATGTGCCGTGGCGGGCTGGCTGAGATACTTTTCTGCAAATGTATATAAAATTTTTGAATTATGAGTCTGTCGGGACAAAAAAGTGTTTCTTTAAGATGTAGTAAATTTTGGAAGTGGGCGTTATAGGGCAGTGGTTGTAAAAACGTCCCAGAGCAAGCCTTTCGTTTTTGCTTTTGGACCGAGGTGTCTTTTCCATTGCCCGCCTCCTTGTAGAACATGGCCCAGGCGAAGCGCCGCATCTTGTCGGTGACGGTGGGATGCGTGGAACCTCCCCAGTTGTGCAGCGGCGCATAGAGCAGGTCATTGGCGATACTGACGCTGGCATCGCTTGGTGTGTACTTGATGGAGGCAAAGAGATGGTTGCGCCTGAAGAGCAGCGGTGTGTTCTGGCTTGCTGCAGATTTGCCACCCGCCTGCTGGCGTAGCGTATCGGCCACCGCGTTAGCCCATTGTTGAGGAAGCCCTGCAAGCGGAAATTGTTCTGGAAATGGTCTTTAGCCATGCGCCCGATGAGGACGGGCAGGCGGCGGTGTATAAGCCGGTTGAGCTCACGCTGGTGGGCTTCGAGCTGTCGGATAAAATTTTTCTCGTCCATAATGATTGATTTTGAAATATAATGTTTACCTTTGCAACAACGATATTAAGGCTTTCCAAATACCGCGTCGGGTTGTAGTCCCGAAGGGAGAGGGTTTGGGGAGTCTTTTTTACATTTTGATGTGGTCAGAAATGCGTTGAATCTGATATTCGTGCCACGTCATTTCATGCACGATGATATAGCTCGGTTCCCCACACAACTCAATTTCAAATATGTGGC
>CALGHW010000041.1 GCA_937916075.1 uncultured Prevotella sp. | reverse complement strand
ACAGCGTGCAGTCGTCTTCAGCCACGTGCATATTGAGCCGGATGTCCGGATTGGCCACGCTGATATTGGGGCGCTTGCCGGTCTGCTCACGGAACTGGTCCACGATGGCGTCTTTTACCTTGTAAGAGACGAACTTGGAATGACGGAATTCTTCCGAAAAGACCACAGAGTCTACCGAGAAGGTCTTGTCTAACGAGATATACTGGCTCCAGTCAATCTTCTTCACCTCATTATACACGTCATCGGCCGACTTGGCCTTGAAGTGCTTGATGGGCTTGAGGATACGAATGGCGGTGTGCAACTGAAAATTTGCACGATACATCATCTCCTTGTCTCCCGTGAACGACACCATGCGTCGTCCTATCTGTACGTTGTTGGCCCCCAGTTGGGTCAACTCTTTGGCCAGCACGGGCTCCAGGCCCATGAAGGTTTTGGCTATCAGCTCAAATTCCTGTTCCATTATTGAATTCTAAATCTAATATACTTATTTTTTCTTGTTTGTACTTCTTGGTATTCGGCCGCATGCTGCGTGTCACCCACACATTGGCCCCCACCACACATCCCTGCCCGATGGTGATACGGCCCAGCACCGTGGCGTTGGCATAGATGACCACATCGTCGCCGATGATGGGGTGGCGCGGTATGCCCTTGATGGGATTGCCGTTCTCGTCGAGCGGAAAGCTCTTGGCTCCCAGGGTAACGCCCTGGTAGAGTTTCACATGATTGCCGATGATGCAGGTGGCGCCGATGACGACACCCGTGCCGTGGTCAATGGTGAAATGATGGCCGATGGTGGCACTGGGGTGGATGTCGATACCCGTTTCGGAGTGGGCCATTTCGGTCATGATACGTGGGATGAGGGGCACACCGAGCACGTCCAGCTCGTGGGCCACCCTGTAGTTGGTCAAGGCTTTTATCACGGGATAGCAGGATATAATCTCGCCATAGTTGTCGGCTGCGGGGTCTCCGTTGTAAGCCGCCACCACGTCGGTGCCCAGCGTGTGGCGGATAGCCGGCAAACGGGCTATCAGCTCCGCGGCGATGGCCGACGCCTTTTCACGGCACACGTCTTTCGGGATGTCCATTTCGTCATGGTCGCCACAGCCGAAGCTGAGTCCGGCCATTATCTGGTCGGTAAGCAGCTTAAACAAGCGCTCGGTATTAACACCAATATGATAGCGGATGGTATGCATATTGACGGACGAC
>CALGHW010000040.1 GCA_937916075.1 uncultured Prevotella sp. | reverse complement strand
GCAGAATTTTGAGGATGTAATCTTGGAGGATTGCTACTATGTGGACAAGACCCCATTCATCGAGGATATAGAAGAGTCTAACAAGTATTTCTTTTACATACGCCCTCGCCGCTTCGGCAAGAGCCTGACTCTCTCCATGCTCGAAAATTACTACGACATCAACAAGAAAGATAAGTTCGAGCAGCTATTTGGCAAGCTATACATCGGCCAATATCCTACGCCAGAGCACAACCAGTATCTCATCATCCACCTCAACTTCGCCGAGGTGGATGCTGGATTAGACAACTATCAAAAAGGCATGGATGTGCATTGCCGATTATGCTTCGGTGATTTCTGCGACCGTTACGCTTCCTTGCTGCCCCAAGATACCAAGGAAGGCATGTACGCAGAAAGCGGTGCCATTGCACAGTTGAGATTCCTCTGCCAAAAAACAGCTGAGGCTGGCCACAAAATATATCTCTTCATCGATGAATATGACAATTTCACCAACATGATTCTCGCCAACGAGGAACATTTACAACGTTATCGTGACCAGACACACGGAGAGGGATACTTGCGCCGCTTCTTCAATACCATCAAGGGTGCCGCAGGTGGATCCCTCGGAAGAGTCTTTGTGACAGGAGTCAGTCCTGTGACGATGGACGATTTGACCAGCGGCTTCAACATCGGCACCAACTACTCGCTGACACCGGAATACAACGAGATGACAGGCTTCACGGAGGAGGAAGTGAGAGAGATGTTTAACTACTATGCCAGCGTGCTGCCCTTCAACCATACCGTGGATGAGCTTGTCGAGAAAATCAAACCATGGTACGACAATTATTGTTTCGCGGAAGAAGCGTATGGCAAGACCACGATGTACAACTCGGTGATGGTACTCAACTTCCTGGACAACTACATTCGCAGTGGCTACGAGATACCGAAGAAGATGGTGGAGACCAACGTGCGCATCGACTACGAGAAGATACGCATGCTTATCCGCCACGACAAGTCGTTCAGCCACGACGCCAGCATCATCCAGGAACTGGTGACCAAGGGATTTGTGACAGGTTCGCTCAACGAGAACTTCCCGGCCGAGCGCATCAACGACCCCGACAACTTCCTCAGCCTGCTCTTCTACTTTGGCTTGGTGACGATAGATGGCACTTACAAGGGGGCCACCAAATTTGTCATCCCCAATGAGGTGGTGCGCGACCAGATGTTCACCTATCTGCTCGACACCTATAAGGAGAACGACTTGGCCTACGAACCGTATGAGAAAAACAAGCTGGAGAGCCAGATGGCATACGATGGCCATTTCAAGCCCTATTTCGAGTATATCGCCGACTGCCTGAAGCGATTCTCCTCACAAAGAGACAAGCAGAAGGGCGAGGCGTTTGTGCATGGCTTTACGCTCGCCATGACCAGCCAGTGCCGATTCTACCGCCCTGTCTCAGAATTGGACAACGACGGCGGCTATGCGGATATATTCCTCTTGCCACTGTGTGACATCTTCAAGGACATGACCGACAGCTACATCATCGAGCTGAAATACTGCAAGTCGAACACCTCCGACGAGCAAGTGAGACAGCTCTTCAAGGATGCCTCCGCCCAAATAGGCCGCTATGCCGACAGCGACATCGTGAGGGAATCGGTGAAAACCACCCGACTGCACAAACTTGTGGTGATATGGCGAGGCACGGAGATGGCCGTCTGTGACGAGGCGAAAGAAAAACCAACTACAACCTAAAAATAACACACCCATGAACAAGTTTCTCCTCTTGATGATGATTCTCCTGACGGCCATCCCCACCCGGGGAGCCGACCAGACACCACGCACACTCGACGACATCCGACACACCTTACAAACCAGCAGCAACCGGTGTGTCCAGGAAAAAGTGTATATCCATACCGACAACACCTGCTACTTCGTGGGCGACACCTTGTGGTATAAAGCCTATGTGGTGAGGGCCGACGACTTGAAGATGAGCGACATCAGCCGTATCCTCTATGTGGAACTGCTCAACCCCGACGGACTGGTGGTGGAACGGCAACAGCTCGTGGTGAACAGCCGGGGCGGATACAGCAGCGGATGCTTCACCTTACACGACTCGCTCTACTCGGGCTACTACGAGCTGAGGGCCTATACCCGGTGGATGCTCAACTTCAACGTGAGAACCC
>CALGHW010000039.1 GCA_937916075.1 uncultured Prevotella sp. | reverse complement strand
AGCCTGAGGGCGACCACTCCGGCCACCTGCTCTGCCGCCTGGCTGACTACAAGGCCAACCAGAAGTATACTTACTATTTCGGTACGGCCTGGAGCAAGTATGACTGTCGCAGCTTGGCCGAATGGCAGGTGCGTATCGCTGAGTTCAGCCGCAGCCTGAAGACCCCGTTGACCGTGGCTTACTAAAAGGAAGCCACCGACACGGGGCGGGAGGCCTGCCGTGTGAGCATGCAACCCCGTCTGGTGAGGACGGAAAGACACGACCGTTGCCCCTCGGCGGGGCGTAGACATAGGAGTGCGGAGATGCGGAAGCTTCATACAGCTTCGGGTCTCCGCACTCCTTTTTTGTGTCCGGACGCTACGGGTGAACAGACCGTCTGTGCGTGGCGTAAAGGTTTACGTGTTTTTACGTCCGTTTTTTTGTCGCACATTCGGATAAAATGCCTATCTTTGTAGGCAGAAAACAAATATAATACTAAAAACATAAAATCATAAAATGATGAAACCATTAAACAAACATTTTGCGCCTAAGAGCGTCATGCCTGAAAAGGTCATTCAGTTTGGTGAAGGTAATTTCCTTCGTGCATTTGTAGACTGGATTATCTGGAAAATGGACCAGCGTACTAACTTCAACGGTTCGGTAGTCATTGTTCAGCCTCTGGCCAACGGTATGGTGGACTGGCTCAACGGTCAGGACTGCCTCTATCACGTAAACCTGCAGGGCCGTGAGAACGGACAGCCCGTGAACACCCTGGAGCGTATCGACGTGGTGAGCCGCTGCTTGAACCCCTATTCTCAGAACGCTGCCTTCATGGCCTTGGCTGACCAGCCCGAAATACGTTTCGTCATCTCCAACACCACCGAGGCCGGTATCGCCTTCGACCCCTCTTGCAAATTGGAAGACGCTCCTGCCGCCTCTTATCCCGGCAAGCTCGTCCAGCTGCTCTATCGCCGCTGGCAGACCTTTAACGGAGATCCCACGAAGGGACTCATCATCTTCCCCTGCGAGCTGATTTTCCTCAATGGCCACGTGCTCAAGGACTGCATCAACAAGTATATCGAGCTGTGGAAGCTGCCTAAGGAGTTTAAGGAGTGGTTTGACAATAGCTGTGGTGTGTATGCCACATTGGTAGACCGTATCGTTCCGGGATTCCCCCGCAAGGAGATTGCCCAGATTCAGGAGAAGATAGGTTATCGCGACAACCTTGTTGTACAGGCCGAGAACTTCCACCTGTGGGTCATCGAGGCCCCGAAAGAGATAGCCAACGAGTTCCCCGCCGACAAGGCTGGCCTGCACGTGCTGTTTGTTCCTTCCGAGGAGCCTTACCACAAGCGTAAGGTAACGTTGCTCAACGGCCCGCATACCGTGCTCTCGCCTGTGGCTTTCCTGAGCGGTGTCAACATCGTTCGCGACGCTTGCAACCACGAGGTGATTGGCAAGTATATCCACAAGGTGCAGTTTGAGGAGCTAATGCAGACACTCGACCTGCCTATGGAGGAGCTGGAGAAGTTTGCCAAGGACGTGCTGGAGCGTTTCGACAATCCTTATGTGGACCACCAGGTGACGAGCATCATGCTCAACTCCTTCCCGAAGTTCTGCGCCCGCGACCTGCCAGGCGTGAAGACCTATCTGGAGCGCAAGGGCGAGCTGCCTAAGGGCTTGGTGTTCGGACTCGCAGCCATCATCACTTACTACAAGGGCGGCAAGCGTGAGGACGGTACGGAAATCGTGCCCAACGACGCTCCCGAGATTATGGAGCTCCTCAAGAACCTGTGGGCTACAGGCGACACTCAGAAGGTGGCCGACGGTGTGCTCGGCGCAACATCCATCTGGAGCGAGGACCTTAACAACATCAAGGGCCTGAACGCTATGGTGAAGCAGTATCTCGACCTCATCCAGGAGAAGGGTATGCTCGAGGCTGTGAAGACTATCCTCTAAAGAAATCACACGACCATAAGCTAAAAGATGATAAAGAAAAGGCTGGGCATCTGAATCATGGATTCAGTGTCCAGCCTTTTTAGGTTTTAGAATGTGTGGAAATGGCTTATAGCGAGTTGAACCGCTCGATGAGCTTCTTTCTGTAGAAGCGCCCCACCTTCACATAGTCTATCTCATCAAACGGCGGATAGAAGCAGCAGATGTTGTCGCAGACCTCCAGCAGGTAGTTGATGTTGATGATAAACTTCTGGCTCACTTGGATGAAGCGTGGGTCGGCATTGAGGAG
>CALGHW010000038.1 GCA_937916075.1 uncultured Prevotella sp. | reverse complement strand
GAGTATATCGACCAGCTCATGGCCGCCTTGGAAGGACCGTATTCTGCAGTCCGTAAGGCTGCGATGGCCAGCGCGCTGCGCTTTGCCGACCTCGGACTGGTGTATGAACGGCTTATGAAAAGTGCGCTGAAACGACTTAATTTAGAACTTTTATAATGTCTGCCCGCACATATCTGAATAAAATGTATTAATTTTGTGCGGTTTATGTAATAAGAATGTAAGATGAACGATAGTGCCAAAGCTCTCGCCCGACAGATACTCGACAACTATTTGGAGACGAACAATCATCGCAAGACTCCCGAACGCTATGCCATCCTGGATGCCATATACAGCATTGACGGGCATTTCACGCTGGAAGACTTGGGAGAGAAACTCAATGGGGAATGTCATTTTCCTGTGAGCAGGGCTACGCTTTACAACACCTTGCGCCTGTTCTTGGAACTGCGGCTCGTGATACGCCACAACTTCCAGGGCACTACCAAGTATGAGGCCTGTTACGACAGCGACAGCCACTGTCACCTGATATGCACCGTGTGCGGCAAGGTTACAGAGGTCAAGTCGCCTGAAGTCACGGAGGCTATCGGCCATATCCCGCTGGGCAATTTCAGCAAAGATGGCTATACTTTGTATATATATGGCACGTGCGGCGCATGTAAGGACAAGGCGGACAAAGCGGAAGGCAATAACGAACAGAACAATCAAAACAAACAGCAATAAAACAATGAATAAAGGTAAAGTAGATGTACTCCTCGGCCTGCAATGGGGCGATGAGGGTAAAGGTAAGGTGGTCGATGTGTTGACACCGAAGTATGATGTCGTGGCTCGCTTCCAGGGCGGTCCCAACGCCGGTCATACACTGGAGTTTGAAGGCCAGAAGTATGTGCTTCGCAGCATCCCTTCTGGAATTTTCCAGGGCGGAAAGATTAACATCATAGGCAACGGAGTGGTGCTCGCTCCCGACCTCTTCATGGATGAGGCCAAGGCTCTTGAAGCCAGCGGCCACGAGCTGAAGAAACATCTGCACATATCTAAGAAAGCCCATCTCATCATGCCTACCCACCGTGTGCTCGATGCCGCCTACGAGGCTGCCAAAGGCAAAAGCAAGGTGGGCACCACAGGCAAGGGTATCGGCCCGACTTATACGGACAAGGTGTCGCGCAATGGCCTGCGTGTAGGTGATATCTTCGAGAACTTCGAGCAGAAATATGCTGCCTGCAAGGCTCGCCATGAGGCCATCCTCAAGTCGCTCCACTATGACTATGACATTACCGAGGTGGAGAAGAAATGGATGGAGGGCATCGAATATCTCCGCCAGTTTGAAATCGTAGACTCTGAGCACGAAATCAACCGTATCCTCAAGAGCGGACAGAGCATCCTCTGCGAGGGCGCGCAGGGAACAATGCTTGATGTTGACTTCGGCTCTTATCCTTTTGTGACATCCTCTAACACCATCTGTGCCGGTGCGTGCATAGGCTTGGGTATCGGTCCCAACAAAATTGGTAATGTGTATGGCATCATGAAGGCTTACTGCACCCGCGTGGGCGCAGGACCATTCCCCACAGAACTGTTTGACGAAACGGGCGACACTATCCGTCAGTTGGGCCATGAGTATGGCGCCGTGACAGGACGTGAGCGCCGCTGTGGATGGATTGACTTGGTGGCCCTGAAGTATGCTATCATGGTCAACGGCGTGACACAGCTTATCATGATGAAGAGCGATGTGCTCGACGGATTCGATACCATCAAGGCTTGTGTGGCCTACAAGCAGAACGGACGTGAGATTGACTACTTCCCCTATAACATTGAGGAGGGCATCGAGCCTGTCTACAAGGAGCTGCCGGGGTGGAAGACTGACATGACTCACTTTACCAGTGAGGACCAGTTCCCACAGGCTTTCAAGGATTATATCAACTTCCTGGAAGCTGAGCTGGAGACTCCGATCACCATCATCTCCATCGGTCCGGACCGTGAGCAGACCATCGTAAGAAAATAACCCTGACAAGCAGAATATATCTGTGGTAAAGCCAAAGGGGGCATGGCACGTTTGTGGCATGCTCCCTTCGGCTCCATGAATTTCAAAAAGAGAAAATGGCACAAAAACCAAGTATACCCAAAGGCACGCGCGACTTCTCTCCCGTAGAGATGGCCAAGCGCAATTATATCTTTGACACCATCCGCTCCGTATATGCCCTCTACGGCTTTCAGCAGATTGAGACTCCGGCCATGGAGACCCTGCTGGGGAAATATGGCGAGGAAGGCGACAAACTGTTGTTCAAGGTGCTGAACAGCGGCGACTTTATGGCGAAAGTGAATGATGACGAACTGAAAGAGCGCAACTCTCTCCATCTGGCTTCACGCCTGTGTGAGAAGGGGCTTCGCTATGACCTTACAGTCCCGTTTGCCCGCTATGTGGTCATGCACCGCGACGAGCTTCAACTTCCTTTCAAGCGCTATCAGATACAGCCTGTGTGGCGTGCCGACCGTCCACAAAAAGGACGCTATCGTGAGTTCTACCAGTGTGACGCAGATGTGGTGGGCAGCGATTCGCTGCTCAACGAGGTTGAGCTGATGCAGATTGTCGATACCGTGTTCTCGCGCTTTGGCATCCGTGTGCAGATAAAGATAAACAACCGCAAGATTCTCACAGGTATGGCCGAGGTAATCGGTGCGGCCGACAAAATCGTGGACATTACGGTGGCCATCGACAAGCTGGAGAAGATAGGGCTGGAGAATGTCAACAATGAGCTGCGCGAGGACGGGCTGTCGGAAGAGGCCATTGCCAAGTTGCAGCCCATCATCTCGCTGACGGGCACCAATGACGAGAAGCTGAATGTCATCGCAGAGGTGCTGAAAGACAGTGATACTGGCTTGAAAGGTGTTGAGGAGACCCGCTTTATCCTGGACACCCTCAAGGCTACCGGACTGAACAACGAGATACAGCTCGATCTCACGTTGGCGCGGGGACTGAATTACTATACGGGCGCCATCTTTGAGGTGAAGGCACTCGACACTCCGATGGGAAGTATCACGGGTGGTGGCCGTTATGATAA
>CALGHW010000037.1 GCA_937916075.1 uncultured Prevotella sp. | reverse complement strand
AAACTGCATGCCCGATTGCTCCACGAGATCAAGGTGCTGCATGACGCTTTCGTTGACCGTGCGCGCACCGAGACTTCCGCCTACCAGCAGGATAGTCTTTTTGGCCGGGTTAAGCCCGAAGCTCTTGATGGCCTCTTCACGTGTGGTGGTTGTCTCGATGAGATTCTGTCGGACAGGGTTGCCTGTCTTGATGATTTTCTCAGCGGGGAAGAAGCGTTCCATGCCGTCATAGGCCACACATATCTTGGAAGCCTTGTTGGCCAGGTGTTTGTTGGTCATGCCGGCATAAGAGTTTTGTTCCTGAATCAGACAGGGGATGCCCATGCTGCTGGCCGCGTCGAGGGTGGCGCCGCTGGCATATCCGCCCACGCCGACAGCCGCCATTGGTCGGAATTTTTTGATGAGTGAGCGCACTTGGTGTTTGCTTTTCAGATAGTCTATCAGTACGCCTATATTTTTTGGTGACCACAAGGGCCTTATCAGTCCGTGTACCGGCAAGCCTACGATTTCGTAGCCTGCGGCTGGCACTCGTTGCATTTCCATGCGTCCCAATGCTCCCACAAAAAGGATTTTTGCCTCAGGGTGTTGCTTTTTGATGGCATTGGCAATGGACACGGCCGGGAAAATATGACCTCCTGTGCCGCCTCCACTTATGATGATTCTCAGTTCGTCCATACCTTATTATATATATTAGAGTATAGTATTTGCAAAATTAAAACTTTTTTCTTGTTCTTGCTAATTTATTGATGTTTTTTTTGTTGTCGCTTTCTGATAGTCCGAAAATGTCTCTGTCAATGACTGTTGGGGCATATCATGCGGTGGCTTGGTCGGTTTTGTCCTCGGGTGCTATGTCAGGATTGACTTTTGCCGTGCGGCTCACGCTCAGGATGGCTCCGATATAGGCACAGTTGATGATGGTTGACGTTCCGCCTCGGCTAATCAGGGGCAGGGGCTGTCCGGTGACGGGGACAAAGCCTACGGCCACCATCATGTTGAATGTGGCTTGGACAACCAGGAGCAGTGCCAGGCCCATGGCGAGAAAAGCGGGAAAATTGTTTTCACACCGTCGGGCTATACGGGCCGTACGGAACAGCAACACGATGTAAAGGAACACGACAAAGGATGCGCCGAGTAGTCCCATCTCCTCGATGATGATGGCGAAGATAAAGTCTGAATAAGCCTGTGGCAGGAAGTCTCGCTCCTCTGAGTTGCCGGGGCCCCGCCCGATGATATTGCTCGACACGATAGCGATATTGGCATAGGCCACCTGTGTGTTGTTTCGCAGGTCAAAATCCTTGGGCGACACTTCCTTGTCGTCCGAGAACTTGTCTATACGGGCCTTCCATGTGTCGGCCCGGTGGAACATCTTGGCAATAAAGCCCTTGTCTTCCTTGTCCTCTTGGTCCTTCTGTATCTTTTCCGTCTTGCTCAGTTCGGGATGCTCCTTGTCCGTATCCTTGCCGACGAGCATGACAAAGGCATATATCATGACCAGTCCCAACAGTACGACACCGACGAGCTTGCCCAACTGGCGCCATGGCACCTGTCCGATAATCATCATCAGAAACACCACCAGACACAGCAAGGCGGCGGTGGACAGATTTTCCAGCATGATGGGGATGGCCATGAGTAGGGTGACGATGATGATGTATTTGAAGGCGTTTTTTTCTGTTCCCTCGTCCGTTTGCATGGCACTGAGAATCTGCGCCACACATAAGATGGTGGTTCCCTTGGCTATCTCTGAGGGTTGAAAGGTGGTGCTGCCAATCTGAATCACACGGTTGGCCCCGTTGATGGATTCGCCGCCGATGATGACCCATACCAGCAGTCCGAAAGAGATGAGGATAAGAAAAGGCGTGGCCAGCTTGAAGTAGCGGCACGGCACATTCATCGTGACGACCGCCACGATAAAGCCCACGAGCAGCATACCCGAGTGTTTGAGCATCGGCATAAAGAAGCTGTTGCTTTTGTAAGTCAGGTTGCTTGAGGCGCTGAACACCTCGATGATGCTGATCATGCAGAGGAAGAAGAACACCATCCAGATGACCTTGTCTCCCTTGAAAAGATTGCCAATTCTTTTGTCCATTATAATATCTGAGTCTCTTTTGTCATTATCATTTTATCATCCGCTGTAATGAAAAAGCTTTATCCGGCTCCCTTTTACAGGGCCCGGACCAGTGTCTTAAACTGCTCGCCTCTGTCTTCCATGTTCTTGAACAGGTCGAAGCTGGCGCAACAGGGACTGAGCAAGACGGTCTCGCCCGGCTTGGCCATTTCATGGCAGGCCGCCACGCAGTCTTTCATGGAGTGGGTGTCTTTGACGGGAATGCCCAAGCTGTCGAAGAAGTTGTGCAGCTTGGTGTTGTCTGCTCCAAGATACACCAGTCCGCTGCATTTCTCCTTGACCAGTTCCTTGATTTCGTTATAGTCGTTGCCCTTGTCCTTGCCTCCCAAGATGAGCACCACCTTTGTCTTCATGCTGTCGAGCGCATACCAGCAGGCGTCCACATTGGTGGCCTTGGAGTCATTGACATACTGCACGCCCCCTACGTTGACCACTTTTTCCAGCCGGTGCTCCACGCCGGGGAAGTCATTCAGCCCCTGGCGAATCATGTCGTCAGCGATACCCATGATGTGGCAGGCCAGTCCGGCAGCCAAGCTGTTGTACATATTATGTTTGCCGCTCAGGCCCAGTTCGCTTTCGGGCATGCAGAATGGCGTAGGCTTGTTCAGCACATACTTTCCGTCGGCCAGACATCCGGCCAGTCCGTCCTCCTTTTCGATGGCGAAGGGATACTGTGTGGCACCAATTTTATATTTGGGCAGTTCGGCTTTAACGATGGGGTCATCGTTCCAGTAGATGAAAGCGTCGTCAGCCGTTTGGTTTTGGATAATCCGCATTTTTGCGTCCACGTAGTTCTGCATACAGTTTTGGTAGCGGTCCAGGTGGTCGGGTGTGATGTTGAGCAGGATAGCCACGTTGGCATGGAAGTCATACATATTGTCGAGCTGGAACGAACTCAGCTCAATGATATAATACTCATGTGGGTCTTCAGCCACCTGAAGCGCCAGCGAGTTGCCGATGTTTCCTGCCAGACCGGCGTCATAGCCGGCCTTCTTGAAAATATGGTATATCAAGGACGTGGTGGTGGTCTTGCCGTTGCTGCCCGTGATGCATATCATCTTGGAGTGGGTGTAGCGTCCGGCAAACTCAATCTCGCTGATGATGTGTATTCCCTTGTCCATAATCTTGCGAATCATCGGGGCCTCGAACGGGATGCCGGGGCTTTTGATGATTTCGTCGGCGTTGAGTATCTTTTCTTCCGTGTGGTGTCCCTCTTCCCACTCGATGTGGTGGGCGTCGAGCATCTTCTTGTATTTGTCATGTATCATGGACATGTCTGATACAAACACGTCAAAACCTTCTTTCTTAGCCAGGACGGCTGCGCCGGCACCGCTTTCACCGGCACCTAATATAACGATTCTTTTCATTGTGATAGTCTTCAAAATAATTGTTGTTTATCTGATTTTCAGGGTGATGATGGTCAGTGCGGCCAGTATGATGGTCACAATCCAAAAGCGGATGGTAATCTTTGACTCATGTACCACGTTCTTGGGTGTCTTGATGAGATATTTGCATTCGGGGTCAAGCTGGCTGTCCTGGGTGCGGAACGTGTCATGTATCGGCGCGCGCTTGAAGATACGCTGTTTTACGCCCCGTCGCTTGCCCAGTTTGTAGTACCATACCTGCATCATCACACTCAGGCTCTCCACGAAGAAGATGCCACAGAGGATGGGGAGCATCAGTTCTTTGTGGATGATGATGGCCGCCACGGCGATGATGCCGCCGATGGTCAGCGAGCCGGTGTCGCCCATGAATATCTGGGCCGGATAGGCGTTATACCACAAGAAGCCAATCAGTGCGCCGATGAAGGCACAGATGAAGACTACCAGCTCCTGGCTGCCCGGTATGTACATGATGTTGAGATAGGCGGCATATTCAATATGGCTCGACACATAGGCAAAGATGCCCAGGGCCACACCGATGATGGCCGAGTTACCCGCACACATGCCGTCCATACCGTCGTTGAGGTTGGCGCCGTTGGATACGGCAGTCACCACGATGATGGTCATGATGACAAACAGGATCCACCCCGCTGCGGTCTTGTATTTCCCGCAGAAGGACATGATGTTGGAGTAGTCGAGGTTGTGCCCTTTCAGGAATGGGATGGTTGTCTTCAGTGACTTGGTCTCATGACTTCTGTGCTTTACCACGATTTCGCTGGTCTGTTGTTTCTCGATGGCCACGTTTTCGCGCATCACGGCATCTGGACTCAGATAGAGCACCAGGCCTACGATGAGTCCCAGTCCCACCTGTCCTACAATCTTGAACTTTCCTTTCAGTCCTTCCTTGTCGTGCTTGAATATCTTGA
>CALGHW010000036.1 GCA_937916075.1 uncultured Prevotella sp. | reverse complement strand
GCCACAGGTCCTGAGGCGCAGCTCAACACCACCAGCTATGACTATGGCAATATATATATAGGTGAGAAATTCTATTCGGAAGTGTTCCGCCTGACCAATGTGGGCAAGAAGGGACTCAAGATTGAAAGCGTAGACCTGCCCAAGGGCGTGGAGATGAACATCGACCCTGCCAGCGTAGACCTGGACAAGAGCGAGTCCGTGCAGTTCCAACTCTCCTATAAGGCGTCGCTCACATCACCCGCCACGGCGACAGCCACGCTCCACACCACCGGAGGCGACGTGGCCATCGACCTGAAAGCCAACAAGATGATGGCGCCCGACGGTATGACAGAGGAGACCTTCGAGGCCTACTTCCCGCCGGCAGGCTGGCAGAACGCAGGCTGGACTAAGGACCACCAGGCACTGGAAGGTGACGTGTCGGCCTCGGCCACAGGATCTTATTACGACCAGTATCTCACCTCGCCGCGCCTCGACCTGACCAACGGCGGCAAGGTGCAGTTCAGCTACTACAACCAGTTTGACAGCGAGGACGGTTCCACCTATCAGAACAACGACATCAAGCTCGACCTCTCTACCGACGGCGGAAAGACATGGACCACCAAGTGGACCTTCGACTATGAGAAAGCTTCTTTCGGCGAGACCGTGACCGTAGACCTCGGCACCGGCACTGACGATTCTTACGTGCGCTGGCACAACACCGCCGTAGAGTCTGACGACGACGGCGCCTACGAGTTCTCCAACTTCTATCTCGACCGCATCTTCCTGCCCACCATCTACGGCCAGGACGGTGTGCCCGGCAAGAGCAGCCTCGTAACCCCGACCGACAGTCTGACCGATGTATATCCGAAGGACATCAAGCTGGAATGGACTCCCGCCCAGTTTGCCACAGGCTATAACCTTTATATCGGCACATCCGAGAATGTGTATAACGTGGTTGACGGCCTGGACATGAAGGATGCCCTGAGCTACACCCTCGCCAAGGCCGACAACGAGACCACTTATTACTGGAAGGTAGTGCCTTACAACGCCAAGGGCGTGGCCGACGACGTCAAGGAGTGGCACTTCACCACCCAGAAGGACGCCTCTACCGCCGACTATCCCTACGTGGAGGACTTCAGCAAATGTGCCGACAACACCCTGCCCACAGGATGGACCTCTGAAAACACCTCTGAATACGGCAAAAACCGCAACTGGTACGTGCTCAAGAGCAAGGGCAACCCGGCCCCCTGCCTCTTCACCATGTGGCTGAGCGCCGGGCAAACCTCTACTGTCACCACCTCTGAATTCAAGCTTCCCGCCGACAAGGAAATGGCCATCACCTTCGACTGGGTAGACCATCATCCCGTGGACGCCATCGTGGACGAGAAGGGCACAGCCACCAAGAAGAATGTGGACAACGCCCCGACCAAGATTTCATTTGAAATCGGTGTGGACGGCCAATGGACCGAACTGTCCACCCTCTCACAGGGACTGGACGAGGACAAGGACCCCATCTACTGGATTAACGAGAAGTTTGACCTCAAGGAGTACGCCGGCAAGACCGTACAGTTCCGCTGGACACACTATGCACTGACCGGCAAGGACAACGGTTGCGGACTCGATAACGTGACCATCGAGGAGAAGACCGGCGACAAGGCCATCTTCAACAAGAACAAGTGGGAAGCCGGCAAGGTGAACTACAACAAGGCTGTCAACTCGGGCAATATCTTCACCCTCATCAACAAGGGTGAGAACACGCTCAAGGTGAAGAGCGCCGCCTTCACCACCGACCACTTCACCACCTCGCTCGCCGCCGGCGACGAGATAGCCCCGCGCGATGGCAAGGAGTTCAGCATCCAGTTCAACGCCAAGGAGGTGGCCAACAATGTGAAAGACGAACTGACCGTGACCTTCGAGAGCGGCTACACCATGACCCTGCCCGTAGAGGGTACCGGACTGGCACAGGATGTCATCTACTACTCATTTGAGGACAACGACCTCGACTATGACTGGACCAAGGACTTCACGCTCATCGACGTGGACCGCGCCGCAACCGTGGCCTTCAACTGCTACGGCACCGAATTCCCGTCAAACAAGGGTGTATACGCCTTTGCCGTGGCCTATGAGCGTCCCAACCACAACAATGTGGCTCCTATCTCCGGCGACGCCTTCCTGATTCCGGGCAGCCCGTCGGCCGACAATGAGAAGGGCGACAACTGGATTGTGTCCAAAAAACTGACAGCCACCTCGGCTTCCGTGTTCGACTTCTACGCACGCAACTGGGAGAGCAACCAAAGCATCCTGCCTTCGGCCATGCACCGGGTAGAGGTACTGGTCAGCGAGACCAGCAATACAGACCGCTCTACCTTCACCACCGTGATGAAGCAGCAGGAGATACCCTTCCTCGACGGCACACAGTGGAACCACTACACGGTAGACCTCTCGGCCTATGCAGGCAAGGACATCTACATCGCCGTGCGCGACTACAACGAGACCTTCGCGCTGGCCGCCTTCTATGACGACTTCACCTTTGCCCACTTTGGCACCGTGAACGGCATCGAGACCGTAAGCGGCCAGGTGGCCGCCGACGCACAGGTGGCCGTGTTCAGCCTCAACGGTATCCAGATAGCTAAGGGCTACGGCATGGAAACCCTGAAGAGCCTCGACAAGGGCGTGTACATCGTCAAGGTATAGGACAAGAATGGTGTCAAGACCCTGAAAGTGGCACGCAGATAAATATCTTTGGAATATGGAGCAAAAGTAACGGGGGGCAGCCACAGCATGACCTGTGACGCCTCTGTTACTTTTCTCTTTTTCTATTCAACCAACGGCTATATTTTTTATATGAAGAAAACTTTACGCTCGTTTATCCTCTTGATTCTATCGCTTGCCACCGCCCTGCCGACAGTGGCCCAAGAACGCAACGTCACACTCAACGTGACCGTGACCACCGACACCGGCGACGACCTCACAGGACAACTGGTGAAAGTACAGCAAACCGACTACCAGCTCAACTACAGCCCGGTGGCCCTGAATGCCGCCGGCCAATGTTCCCTGAAGATATACGCCGGCAACCATAGCGTCAGCGTGGACCGCGACGGCTACCAGCCGGCCACGACCACCTTCAGCGTGGATGAGAACGCTACCTCCAAAGACATCACCCTCCGGCTGACCGAGAAGACCCGCACGCCCTTCTCGCTCCAGGCTACCCTGTCGATGGACGCCTACACGGGCAACAACCAGGTGGACCTCACCTGGAACACGGAGAAGCCGGCCTTCTTTGACGACTTTGAGAGCTACGCTCCCTTCGCCATCACCTTTGGCCAGTGGACAGGCATCGACGGAGACCACATCGCAGCCGCACCGCTCAACGGCGACTACCCCAACAGTGGCGTGATGCAGTATGCGCAAATCATGAACCCGCTCGCCGTCACCCCCATGTGGTGGTATGACTATCCCGTGCTCCGCCCCTACAGCGGCAAGCAGTATGTGGGCTTTGTGCGCACCGTGACCGGCGAGGCCAACAACGACTGGCTCATCTCGCCCGAAATCACCGTGGGCACCGACAACATCCTGTCGTTTCTCGCCAAGGCAGCCGACCGCTATCCCGAGAAATTCATCGTCTATATCACAACTCATACGGACGCCCCCACGGCCGACGACTTCACGCCGCTCACCACCGGCAACTATGAAAGTGTGGACTACAAGGGATGGAAACAGCAAACGTATGACCTGGCCCAGTATGCCGGAAAGAAGGTGAAGATAGCCATCCGCTACATCAGCGAGGCCAACTATGGCGGTGCCTTCATGCTGATGGTCGACGACTTCTATGTGGGCCAGCCCAACTATGACGAGCAGCCCGCCCAGGCTCCCCGCCTCCGCCAGGCCACACGCGGCACACAACCAGCCCACTCGCCCGCCAACCCCAACGAAACGTTTGACATCCTCATGGACGGAGAGAAGGTGGGCTACACCGACAACTATTCATACACCCTACACGACGTGCCCACAGGCAACCATACCTTCGGGGTGAAAGCCAAATACCTGGCAGCCGAGAGCGAGACCGTGACCACCACGCTTGATGTCAGCAACCAGGACTATGCCACACTGACCCTCAACGCCAAGTCGGACAGCAAGCTTCCGGCCGACGGCGCCCAACTGAACATCCTCTCCATCGACAACGGACAACTGTATACCGTCACGGTGGCCAACGGCAAGGCGGCCATGAAAGCACTCCACAAAGGCCGATACCTCATCAGTCTGGAGGCAGGAGCCTTCCAAGCCATCAACAAGGAGATTGACCTCCAGCAGGACACATCGCTCGACTTTCAACTGGAAGACAACGTGCTGACGCCCTATAACATCACGGCCGACATCACCAAAAACGCCGACGGAACAGCCGACGTGGCCCTCCGCTGGAACCGCGTCCTCGGATTCACCGACAGCTTTGAGAGCTACGACGACTTCGCCACCGGCGAGTTTGGCGAATGGAAATCGATAGACCGCGACCAGATGCCCGTATACCCCATCGCCCTGGGCAACCAGAGCAACATCATCTCCTTCCCCGGCTCGGGCACAGCCGCGTCGCCCACAGCCATCGCCCCGATGGTGTTCAACGGATGGAAGACCACACCGGCCATGCTGCCCACCGACCCTGCCATGCAGGCCCCCGACGGCAACAAGTTTGTCATCTTCTTCTCTCCCCAAAGAGCCCAGGCCGACAAATGGCTCATCTCTCCCCTGATAGACATCTATGACAACTACCAGCTGGAGGTGACCGCCAAGAGTTATGACCCTACCTATCCGGAGACCTTTATCTTCGCCGTCTCTGAAGGCAGCGACAACCCCGACGACTTCACTGCCTTGAGCAGCGCCGAAAGGATGCCCAGCGAGGAGTGGACCCAATATACCACATCCTTGAAGGACTACGCCGGCAAGAAGGTACGCATCGGTATCCACTACACCTCTTACGACACCTTCTTCGCCCAACTGGACAACGTGAAGGTGAAACCGGAGGACGACAGCAAGGCCAATATAGACTATGGCAACGTGATATGCTACTACATCTACCTCGACGGACAGCAAGTGGGCGAATCGGCCACGGCAGACTTTTCACTGAAGGGCCTTGCCGAAGGCAACCACACCATAGGCATCGAGGCCGTCTATAAGAACGCTGTGTCCGACATAGCCTACTACGACCTCACCGTGACAGCCATCGGCACTGTAAAGACCGAGGCCATTCCC
>CALGHW010000035.1 GCA_937916075.1 uncultured Prevotella sp. | reverse complement strand
GATAAGATAGATTGCCAATACCACGAGGGTGAACCCGATGATAAAGTTGATTTTCTCGTTTTGGAGTATATTCTTAAAGCCAATGACGCTTGCGAAGGAAGTCGTTTGGCGGGTGTTCTTTCTTTTGACCATTTTTATTTGAAACTCATTATTCTACTGCAAAAGTAACTGAAAAAAGTCAGATAATACTATACAAGTCATGTTTTTTTTGTATTTTTGCATCTTGAAAAGTTTCGAGATGAAAAAAATAATATACAACAAGTACCCGAAGGCGCTGATAGGCAACCTTCCGTCTGTACTTTTTCCTGGCAGGATAGTGGTGGTCCTCTCGGCTGCCGAAGCGGAGAGAGCCGTTGATTTCCTGTTGACGCAGCCCATACTCGGTATCGATACAGAGACACGCCCATCTTTTAAAAAAGGCGTGCATTACAAAGTTTCGCTGTTGCAGGTATCAACCCATGAGGTCTGTTTCCTTTTCCGTTTGAAACATACTGGCATGACCCCAGCCATTATCCGGTTGCTGGAGGATACAACCGTGCCCAAGGTGGGCCTGTCCCTGCATGACGACATGATGATGCTGCATCAGGTGTCGGCTTTTAAGCCGGGCCTTTTCATTGATTTGCAGAATCACATGAAGGAAATCGGGGTGGAAGACCTGAGCCTCCAGAAATTGTATGCCAACTTCTTCAATCAGAAAATCAGCAAGACCCAGCGGCTCACAAACTGGGAGGCGGATGTGCTGACCGAGAAGCAGAAGGGATATGCGGCCACAGATGCCTGGACCTGTATTCTCCTTTATGAGGAGTTGCAACGGCTGGAACGTGAGAATGACTATGAATTGGTAAAAGTAGAAGAAAAAATAGCAGATGTTAAAGAAAATATATCTCAAGAAAGGTAAGGAGGAAAGCCTGCAGCGCTTTCATCCTTGGGTGTTCTCTGGTGCCATCCATCATGCGGATGACGGCATCGAGGAAGGTGATACCGTGCAGGTGTATACCGCCGGTGGTGATTTTATAGCGGTAGGCCATTATCAGATAGGCTCCATCGCTGTGCGGGTGTTGTCCTTCCGCGACGTGCCCATCGACAGTGACTTCTGGCATGCCCGCCTCCTTTCAGCGCTCCGTATGCGCATTGCTATCGGCATTGCTGACAACCCCACCAACAATACCTATCGCCTGGTGCATGGCGAGGGTGACAATCTGCCCGGTCTGGTTATCGATGTCTATGGACGTACGGCGGTGATGCAGGCCCACAGTGTGGGGATGCACGTGTGCCGCAATGAGGTTGCCCGGGAATTGGTCAAGGTGATGGAAGGACGCATCGACAATGTGTATTACAAGAGTGAGACCACCCTGCCTTACAAGGCTGAGCTGGGTCAGGAAAACGGCTTTATCTATGGCGGCAGTGATGACAATACGGCGATGGAGAACGGCCTGAAGTTTCATGTGGACTGGCTGAAGGGTCAGAAGACTGGCTTCTTTGTCGACCAGCGTGAGAACCGCTCGCTGCTCGAGCGGTATGCCAAGGGACGTAAGGTGCTCAATATGTTTTGTTATACGGGCGGCTTCTCCTTCTATGCCATGCGTGGTGGGGCCCTGCAGGTCCATTCGGTGGACAGCAGTGCCAAAGCTATCGAGCTGACACGTGAGAATGTGGAGCTCAATTTCCCCGGTGACAAGCGTCATGAGGCTTTCTGTGAGGATGCTTTTAAATACCTGGAGAAGGCAGGCGACCAGTATGACCTGATTATTCTGGACCCTCCGGCTTTTGCCAAGCATCGTGCCGCCTTGCGTAACGCCCTCAAGGGATACACACGCCTGAATGTGAAGGCTTTCGAGAAGATTCAGCCGGGCGGTATCCTGTTTACTTTCTCTTGCAGCCAGGTGGTGACCAAGGACAACTTCCGTAACGCCGTGTTTACGGCTGCGGCTCAGGCAGGGCGCAAGGTTCGTATCCTGCACCAGCTCCATCAGCCGGCCGATCATCCCGTCAATATCTATCATCCCGAGGGCGAGTATCTGAAAGGGCTCGTGCTTTATGTGGAATAAATGTCTCTTTTGAGAGAAATGAAGAATATGCATGACTGTTGCCATCCGATAGTACATGCCGTCCGGCAGTATGTCGCGGCCCATTCGTTGCTTCACCGCAAATGCCTTTATCTGGTGGCGCTAAGTGGTGGCGCTGACAGCGTGGCCCTGTTGCGCCTGTTGGTGGGTCTGGGCTATCGGGTGGAGGCGGCCCATTGCAATTTTCATCTTCGGGGAGCCGAGTCCGACCGTGACGAGGCTTTTGCGCATTCGCTTTGTGAAGAGCAACATGTGCCTTTTCATGTCGTCCATTTTGATACCCGTGCGTATGCCTCCCTTCATAAGGTAAGTATCGAGATGGCCGCCCGCAATCTCCGTTATGCTTATTTTGAGCAACTCCGCCAGGACATCGGCGCCGCGGCCATCTGTGTGGCCCATCATCGGGAGGACAGTGTGGAGACGGTGCTGATTAATCTGCTGCGTGGAACGGGGCTTCACGGCTTGTGTGGCATCCGTCCTGTCAACGGTCATATCGTGCGCCCGTTGCTCGGTGTTGGCAGGCGGGATATCGAGTCGTTTTTG
>CALGHW010000034.1 GCA_937916075.1 uncultured Prevotella sp. | reverse complement strand
TGGGCAATCCGGCCATGCTCTTGAGTGACACCTCACGGGTGGTAGACCTTGACGAGGTGATAGTAGTGTCACAACCTAAAGAAAACTTCCGCCTGCGCCAGCAGCCCTTGGCCAGCAGCGTGTTTACAGACCGGGAGATGCGGAGGCTCGGCGTGAGCGACCTCAGCCACCTGTCGGCTTATGTGCCCTCAGTGTCAGTGCCGGCCTACGGGTCACGCTATACTTCTTCTGTCTATGTGCGCGGATTGGGCTCACGCACGGGCGACCCGGCCGTGGGCGTGTATTATGACAATGTGCCCTTGGCCAGCAAAGCCAGCTTGAACCGCCATTTCTACCAGCTTGACCGTGTGGACGTGCTCCGCGGACCGCAAGCCACGCTTTATGGCATGAATGCGGAAGGTGGACTGGTGCGTATCTATTCAAAAAATCCAATGAGCTATCAGGGCACTGACATCTTGGCCGGCATGGGTACAGGACTGTACAGCAATTTGGAGGTGGCTCAATATCACCGTCCGAGTGAGCGGCTGGCCTTCTCCGTGGCCGGATTCTATACCGGACAGAAGGGCTTCTTCAACAATGCTCAGTTTTCAGAGAAAAACGACCTGACTAATGAGGCGGGAGGACGTGCCAGACTGATGCTCCGGCCTACCGACCGTCTGACCGTCGACCTGACCGCCGACTATCAGTATGTCAATCAGAACGGTTTCGCCTACGGGGAATATGACCGGGAGTCTGGCGCATTTTCAGATCCCTCCACTTCCTTGATGAACGGCTACAAGCGCCAGATGGCCACCGCAGGCCTCTGTCTGGGCTATGCGGCCCCCTCCGTGCAACTGACGTCTGTGACCAGCTATCAGTATCTGAAGGACCTGATGGTGATGGACCAGGATTATCTGCCGGCCGACTACCTGCGCCTCATGCAGCGGCAAAAGATGAATGCCGTGACCGAGGAAATCAGTCTCCGAAGCCGCACGTCGGGCTGGTGGCAGCATGCCTCGGGTGTGTTCTTCAGTCATGAGTGGCTCCATACGGACGGTCCTGTCTTCTTTGGCGATGACATGAACGCCCGCATCAAAGGCTCGATGCTGTCGGCGGTGGAGGCCAACGACCGGGTGCCGGCCTTCGTGAAGTCGATGCTGCGCGGCATGACGCTCACGGACAATAGTGTGCCGGGACGCTTCAAGACACCACGCACCAACATGGGACTTTACCATGAGTCGAACGTCAGCATCACCTCACGTTTGGTGGCCACGCTCGGCCTGCGTTATGACTGGCAGCACGTGCGGATAGACTATCTCACCCAGTCGTCGTTTCGTATTGGGCTGCAGGGCAACATGATGGGACAGACACTCAGCCTGGACCGCCATGTGACATCACTGCTCGACAACGCCACCTCCGAAGATTACCACCAACTGTTGCCCAAGGTGGCCCTCACCTGGCAGCTGGATAACGGCAATAACGTGTATGCCACGGTGAACAAGGGATTCCGGGCTGGTGGTTATAATCTGCAAATGTTTGCCGACATCTTCCAGACCGAGCAGCGTGGGTTGGGCTCCGAATTGATGTCGCTCGTCAAGGGTGACTATACCCGGACCCATACACCTGAGGAGTATGACCAGGTGAACAATACCATCACCTACAAGCCCGAGACGAGCTGGAACTATGAGCTGGGCACCCATCTGAACCTGCTGGGTGGCAAGCTTCACGCCGACCTGTCGGCTTATCTGATGCAGATACGCAACCAGCAGTCGGCTGTGATGGCGGCCAACTATGGCTAT
>CALGHW010000033.1 GCA_937916075.1 uncultured Prevotella sp. | reverse complement strand
GCACCAACGACTTCAACGAGGACACGATGATACGGCGCCGCTGTCTGAGCGGCGACTTGAAACTACTCTACATCTCGCCCGAGAAGCTGCTCTCCGAGATTCCGTATCTGCTCCGCCAGATTCATATCTCGCTGTTTGCCGTCGACGAGGCCCACTGCATCAGCCAATGGGGCCACGACTTCCGGCCGGAGTATGCACAGATGGGCGTGCTTCACGACTATTTCCCCACTGTTCCCGTCGTCGCCCTGACCGCCACAGCCGACAAAATCACGCGCCAGGACATCATCAAGCAACTCAAGCTGCGCGACCCGGCGGTGTTCATTTCCTCGTTCGACCGCCCCAACCTGAGCCTGACCGTCAAGCGCGGTTATGCCACTAAGGAAAAGCTGAGCTATATCGCCAACTTCATCAAGGCACGCCCCACCGAGGCAGGCATCATCTACTGTCTGAGCCGGGCTTCCACTGAGAAGGTAGCCAAGAAATTAGAGGCGGCGGGTATAGCGGCCGAGGCTTACCACGCCGGACTCGACCCGCTGGAACGCACCAGGATACAGACGCAATTCAAGCAGGATGTGGTGCAGGTGGTCTGCGCCACCATCGCCTTTGGCATGGGCATCGACAAGGGCAACGTGAGGTGGGTCATCCACTATAACCTGCCCAAGAGTATCGAGAGCTTCTACCAGGAGATAGGACGGGCCGGGCGCGACGGGGCACCGGCCGAGACCATCTTGTTTTACTCTCTGGCTGATGTCATCCAGCTGTCACAGTTTGCCAAGGACAGTGGACAGCAACAGGTGAACCTGGAGAAGCTGAAACGGATGCAGCAGTATGCCGAGTCTAACGTGTGCCGGCGGCGCATCCTGCTCAACTATTTCGGCGAGCAGACCGACCACGACTGCGGCAACTGCGACGTGTGTGAGAATCCGCCCAAACGATTTGACGGCACCCGGCAGGTGCAGATGGCACTCAGCGCCGCCAAGCGGGCCAACGAGCAAATCAGAGTGTCTACCATCATCGAGATTCTGAAAGGCATGAAGTCGCCGGCCGTGGCCCGCCACGGCTATGACCGGATGCCCACCTTCGGTGTGGGCAAGGGACTGAGCACATCGCTTTGGCAAGACTATATCTTGCAGATGTTGCAGATGGGTTATGCCGAGATAGCCTACGACGAGGGCTACGCCCTGAAGATCACACCGTCGGGGGCCGATGTGCTCTACGGACGCAAAACGGCCGAACTGTGTGTGGCCAATGTGGCGCCCAAGAATGAGGTGAAGCCCCGTCGCCTGCATCTGGAGATTCCGTCGATCTCTATTCCCGGCATGGCGGCTCCGTCGGGCGGGCAGGAAGACAAGCGCATCTTCGAGGCGCTGCGCGAACTGCGCAAGGACTGTGCCGAGAAGGAGCACATGCCTCCCTATATCGTGTTCAGCGACAAGACGCTTCACGCTCTGTCGTCGGTCAAGCCCACATCGACCGAGGCCCTGGCCAATATCCCAGGCATCGGCGACTACAAGAAGAAGAAATACGGCGAGGCCATCATCAGGGTCATCAAGCGATTTAAGTAATCAGCGGGATTTCGTCCCGGCATGACCAGCCCGCGCTGGCTGCGGGAGAATATTCAGCCTTATAAAAATCAATCCCGGACAACCTGACGCTGTCCGGGATTGATTTTTTATCATTTCATTCCATCTTTATCTTCTGGTCGAGCAGTCCGTTGACGTAGACACTCAGCACGCCTTGCTCATACACCAGCTGGAGATGCACCTGGTCGAGCCTCACCGGCGCGTACCAGTCACCATTGGTGCCACGCGGATGCGCAGCCCAACTGTCGGCCGTGGCCAGCCGGTTGGTGCTCTTCCATACCCGGTCGCGGTATCTCACCTCAGGCTTCAGCGTCTCGCCGTCCACCCAGTAGCTCAGCTTGCCGAGCTTCAGCAGGCAGCCGGCATAACCGTGCGCCTTCAGATTGATAGTCGTAGCGATATTGAAATCTTTCTTCGCGTCAAACTTCAGCTTCTTCAGGTTCACCTCGTCTGCCGCGCCAGGTGTCTTTCCGAAACCGCCAAACTCGGTGTTCACGGCCGTGCAATAGCCCTGCGGACGCTGCTTGCTCACAATCCAGTCGTAATAGTCGCCATGCATCCAGGCCAAGCGCAGGGGCGTGCCTTCCGAACCGGGAAGGACATAGGGGCGCACATTGTTTTTCTCCGAGTTCTTCGTGATTTGGCGGACGGAGGCTATCTTGCCGTCTTCACCTATTATATATTGATAGATTTCATACACCCGTCCATATTTGCCCTCCGTGGGCATCGAGCAGTACACGGTGTTGACGTGGGCCGGGTCGATGGCCATACCGGCGCTGTAGCAGTGCTCGATATCGGGCGACTGGTGGAAATGACCGCCGGCGTTGCCGATGAAGGTCTTCAGCCACTTCTGGCCTGTCCAGCGCACATAATAGAAATCATGCGACCGTTTGTCGGTCGATATTCTCACCATGGCTATCACAGGATGTCCCTGTGTGTCGGGGGTTACCTGGAACACCCAGTCGCGCTCGTCGGGCGCGTCAACCAGATTGAGCGGGTGCTTGTCCAGATACTCCTGGCGACGGTTCACGCGCAGCGGTCCGTCGGCAATGGTGGAGAGCGTGTTGCCCTGGATGTCCTGCAACTGCAGGCGATTGATATCCACATAGTTGAAGTAGAGCCAGTTGGGCGACTCGTTGTCAGGATGTCCTGTGGTGTATGTCAGGTATATTTTGTCTTTTCCGTTGGAGGCATACTTGGCATAGGGGCGCGCTCCTGTGGACTGCACCATCTGGTAAGGTCCCCACTCCACCTTCACGTCATCATTGGCGTCGGGCAGGGTGATTTTGGCTATCGTGGGATGCCAGTTGATGCCGCGCCAGCAGAGGTAGAAATGGCTGGGGTCGTCGGAGAGGATAAAGGGCGAAGGATAGGTGGTGTTGTTTCGGGTCTTGATAACCTTCTCTTCGCCCAGGGTGGTGATATCGCCCGGCTCCCGGCTCACCCGGTAATAGAAGCAAGGCTCGTCGGTATGCCGTGAGTAGAATATCATGATGCGCCCGTCGGGCAGAGCCAGAAAGGTGGGGTTGTTGTGGTCGTCGGGCTGGAAATAGGAGCGCACCAGCACCTCCGTCTGCCGCTTGGCGATGAAGTCATACTGCATGGCCTTGATATTGCCATGGATGTCGATATAGCCCAGATAGGTCTTGTCGATACGTCCGTCCTGGCTGCGGTAGTGCATGGCGCGCGGGTCGGCAAACCAGCACCAGGCTCCCTCGTCGGCCATGCGGTGACCGCTGTAGCTCAGGGTGTCCCGGGTGGTGGCAGGCTCTTTCTGGTACACCCTCACATAGTCTATCTCATAGCGCATGGGCATCTGGCTGGTGATGTCGCCGCCATGGTCACCGCCGAGCGCCAGGTTGAGCAAGAGGTATTGGGGCTTCTTGAAGGGCTGTTCGCCACGTCCCGCTGTTCCGTTGACAGCCAGGCGTTGCGGTATGTCGTTGATAAGCTCGTCGTCGAGATAGATGCGGATAGCCTGCTCGTCCCAGTCCATCCGCCAGATGTGGAACTTGTCGGCCCACTGAGGGTCGCGGTCGGTAAAGTGGCTGAAGGGCACGGCCTTGCTGTTCCATTCAGGTGTCCATGGGCGGTCGGTGCCCCAACAGGCATTGGCCAGGATATGGGGCACACCGCCAATGCGGTAATACTCCATCATGTCAATCTCGCCGTTGTCGGGCCAGTCCATCCCGCGGCCCAACAGCCAGATGGCGGGCCAGGCGCCGCCTCCGGTGGGTATCTTGGCCCTGACCACTACTCTTCCATAGCAGAATTCCTTCTTGCCCGCAGTATTTACCGAGGCCGACGTATAGTCGATGGTGGGACGCTGGCAGGCCCAGTTGTCGCTGGTCTTGTCATACCTGGGATTCTTGCGTTTCTTTTTTTCCTTCCGGGCCTCTATCACGAGGTTGCCTCC
>CALGHW010000032.1 GCA_937916075.1 uncultured Prevotella sp. | reverse complement strand
ATTACGAAGAGAAACCTGCCAAGTTTCTCCCTGAAATCAGGCAACTTTCTCTTCGTAATCAGGCAACTTTATTTTCTTGGTATGAGCGATTGTAATAAAAAATACTATTGGCACGTAGCTGGTGACGACTTGTTCCCGCAGCAAAAAAGCGGCACGCCCGGTTGGCGTATTTGACGATTATGCCCGCTCAAAGGTATCTATCAGATTGCCGTCGTATAGCTGTCGGCTGACGAGCTTGATTCCTTGGGGCAATGCAGGAGCTGGGGTGCCATGGCCTACACACAGCGGCGAAGTCTCGACGCGTACCTCGTCCCACAGACCGGCTTCAAGAAAGGACTGGTGGGTCTTGGCTCCGCCTTCTACGATGAGCGACTGCACAGACTCCGCATAGAGACGGTCCATCAGTTGGGGCAGTGGGGTGGTATGGGAGAGGATGACGCGCTTGGGCGACGGGCCACTCCATTCCCTTACGTCAAGCCGGGGGTGCTCCCGCTCGTCGGTCACCCGGCCCACGAGGATGGCGTCATTCTCGGCCCGCAGTTTGTGGCAGAGCATTTGGGTGAACGGCGTGGAGAAGCGGGCGGCATGGAAGTGGTCGTCCAGAAATCCGTCGGCCGACTGGGCCCATTTCAGAATGACATAGGGGCGATGGAGCGTATTGACGGCAAAAAAACGCTTGTTAAGCTCCTTACACTCCTCCTCCAGCACACCTACCGTCACGTCGATGCCCGCATCGCGGAGCTTGCGGACGCCTCGGCCCTGCACCTTGGCAAACGGGTCGATGCATCCCACCACGACACGCTTGACCCCCTTGCTGATGATAAGATCGGCACAGGGTGGGGTCTTGCCATAGTGGGAGCAAGGCTCCAGGCTCACGTACACGGTGGCCCGGCTGAGCAACGGCTCGTCTTCGGGCTTGACAGAGGCAAAGGCGTTCACTTCGGCATGTCCTTCGCCGCAGCGCACGTGGTACCCCTCGCCGATGATGCGACGGTCGCATACAATCACCGCGCCGACCATCGGGTTGGGCTTGGCGTTCTGCCGGCCGTTGGCTGCCAGTTGCAGACAGCGGCGCATGTATTTGATGTCTTCTTTTTCCTGATTCATTTTTCTGTTCCGTATATTTTCATTACCTTTGTCGCCATGACATATACAGACCTTTGGCAACGACTCACCGCCGTGTATGATGCTGCCGAGGCGAAAGCCATCGTGAAGTACGTGCTCGACGTGAGGTTCGGACTGTCTGCCGCTGACGTTTACTGCGGCAAAGTTACACAATTATCCTCAGACGACACCATGGCGCTGGATAAAATCATCCACAGACTGGCACAGGCCGAGCCTGTGCAGTATGTCTTGGGCACGGCCAGCTTTGCCGGCCACACGTTTCGGGTGGGCCCGGGTGTGCTCATCCCGCGTCCGGAGACCGAGGAGCTGGTGGCGGCCGTCTGCCAGTCGGTGGCGGCCGAGTCGCCGTGTGGCCTGTCCGTGCTGGATGTGGGCACAGGCAGCGGCTGCATTGCCGTGAGCCTGGCCTTGGCTTTTCCGGGGGCTCATGTCACGGCGTGGGATATATCGGAGGCGGCTCTCGCCATAGCCCGCCAGAACGCCGAGGGGCTGGGGGCTGACGTGCGCTTTGCGCGCCGCGATGCGCTGCATGCGCCGGCCGACGAGGAACTGTGGGATGTGGTGGTGAGCAATCCGCCCTATATCTGTGAGCAGGAGCGGGAGGCCATGGAGCGCAATGTGCTCGACTATGAGCCGCCGACGGCTCTCTTTGTGCCTGACGCCGACCCGCTGTTGTTCTACCGGGCCATCGCCCGCTACGCCCGGACGGCCTTGCGGCATGGCGGCGGCTTGTATTTTGAAATCAATCCCGCATATGCCTCCGGGATGCGAGAGCTGTTGGAGCAGGCGGGCTATGAGCGTGTGGAAATCAGAAACGACCAGTTCGGGAAACAGCGGTTTGCAATAGCGTATAGAAAATGAAACAGATAACAGAAAAAGAGGCCGTGCTCAGGCTCTCGGCCTTGTGCTCGCAAGCCGAGCACTGCACTTATGAGATGAGGGAGAAAATGCGTCGTTGGCAACTGGCGGAAGAGGCGCAGGACCGGGTGATGGAGTATCTCACGAACCACAAGTTCGTGGACGACGAGCGCTTTGCCCGTTATTTCGCCATCGACAAGGTGAGGTATAACAAATGGGGACGCCGCAAGGTGGAGCAGGCCCTGTGGGCCAAGCATGTAGACGACGACATACGGAGTCGGGTGCTCGACGATATCAGTGACGAGGAGTATCTCAAAGTACTTCGTCCGTTGTTGCGGAGCAAGCTACGCTCTGTCAAGGCGGACAGTGACTATGAGCTCAACCTGAAACTGACCCGGTATGCCCTCGGGCGCGGGTTTACCATGGACTTGATACGCCAGTGTCTGGACGGGGCCGGTGAAGTGGAGATGGAGGATGAGGATTTCCTGGCTGACTAAGGTGCTCGACCTCGTGGCGCCGCGGCGTTGCGTGATATGTGGCAGTCGGTTGAGCCCCACGGAAGAACAGCTGTGCCTGCCGTGTGTGGTCCATCTGCCGCGTACGGGTTTCAGCCGACAGCCGCTGGACAACAGGATGGCCCGGCAGTTCTGGGGCCTGATGCCCATCGAAAAGGCGGCAGCCCTGTTTTATTTTGTGTCTCACTCCGACCCCAGTCGGGCGATCTATTCGCTGAAATACCGAGGTAATGTCTTGATGGGAAATGTGCTGGGCCGCCTGATGGCCCGGGAAATGTCGGCCGATGGATTTTTTGAGGGTATCGACCTGATAGTGCCTGTCCCGTTGGCTCCCAAGCGGTTGCGGCAGCGCGGATACAACCAGAGTGAGGTGGTCGCCCGGGGCGTGAGTGAAGTGACAGGACTGCCCGTGGCGCCCCGGTTGCTGAGCCGCAAGGCTTTTCTTGGCTCGCAGACCCGCCTGCACCGGTGGCAACGGATGGACAATGTGAAGGACTTGTTTGAGCTGAAAGATGCCCGCGCAGCCGCCGGCAAGCATATCCTGCTGATAGATGATGTCGTCACGACCGGGGCCACCATCCAGGCCTGCGGCGAGGCCTTGAAGGCGGTAGACGGAATCAAAATCAGCGTCTTGGCATTGGGTTTCACCAAGAGTTAAACACTTTTAACCAAACGGCTGATATTTTAATGACAAACTTTCTGTAACTTTGCAATAATAATCGGGGTATACCCGACTACAAAACCGTTGAAACTTAAAATATTAATACGACAATGGATATAATCAAAAAGGCTTTCGCCGAAAAACTCCTTGACATCAAGGCTATCAAACTGCAGCCGAGCAATCCCTTCACATGGGCTTCGGGCTGGAAGTCTCCTTTCTATTGTGATAACCGCAAAACGTTGTCATATACTAGTCTGCGCAATTTCGTGAAGATTGAAATCTGTCATGCCATCTTTGAAAATTTCCCCGACGTGGAGGCCATAGCCGGTGTGGCTACGGGAGCTATCCCTCAGGGCGCGCTTGTGGCTGAGGAATTGGGCCTGCCGTTTGTCTATGTGCGCAGCAAGCCCAAAGACCATGGTTTGGAAAACCTGATTGAGGGTGAGCTGGAGACAGGTGCCAAGGTGGTAGTCGTGGAAGACCTTATCTCTAC
>CALGHW010000031.1 GCA_937916075.1 uncultured Prevotella sp. | reverse complement strand
ATCTACGACGGTGCCTTCTCGCAAAACGGGCTTTGCCTGTACTGTTTCTTGTTTTTCGGTGCTGTCAATCTGGTCAAGGTCATGTGCCCGGAAGGCAACTTCATCGACCTGCTAATGGTCAATAAGGAAAATATCCTGACACTGCTCCGGGCCAAGTATTATTTCTACTGTGCCGTGCTGCTGTTGCCCACCCTGCTGCTGTTGCCAGCCTTGCTTTCGGGCAAGTTCACCTGGCTGATGATGGCCGCCTACCTGCTGTTCACTGCCGGCCCGCTCTATGGACTCCTGTTCCAGTTGGCCGTATACAACAAGCAGGCACTCCCCCTCAACGAGAAAGTCACCGGCAAAAACAAGATGGAGAACACCCTCCAGCTTATCGCCAGCCTTGTCGCATTTGTCACGCCGGTCGTGTTCAATGCCATCCTCCGGCTATTTTTCTCCGACACGACGGCCTACACGGTGATGGCCGCCATCGGACTGCTCTTCGTGCTGACCCACGAATACTGGCTGCGTAATATCTACAACCGGATGATGAGGCGCCGATATGAGAATTTGAACGGAT
This sequence comes from uncultured Prevotella sp., assembly GCA_937916075.1. Taxonomy (GTDB): domain Bacteria; phylum Bacteroidota; class Bacteroidia; order Bacteroidales; family Bacteroidaceae; genus Prevotella. The sequence goes on along the minus strand of CALGHW010000031.1, from coordinate 2,070 downwards.
TCCACGCCTCCAGATAATACCGCAAAACAAGCCTCTTCCTCCGACTTATCCATTCTAACAACTATAAGCAAAATGACAAAAAAGAACCTTTTACTCAGCATGGTCCTTGCGGCCACCTCCTTCACCCTTCCGACAGAGGCAACGGCCAAGAAGGCTCCCAAGATGACCAACTACCTTTTTGCCTACTTCACTGGCAACGCTCCTGAAAAAGAGCAAATACACTTTGCCGTGAGCAACGACGGCTTCAACTATACACCACTCAACGGTGGCAACCCCATCATCGGCAGCGACACGATAGCCTTGGCCAAAGGTGTGCGCGACCCACACATACTGCGCGGTGAGGACGGCACTTACTATATGGTGGTCACCGATATGCGCTGCTCGCTCGGATGGTCGAGCAACCGGGGCATCGTCCTGCTCCACTCCAAGGACCTGGTACATTGGACCCACCACACGGTACACTTCCCCGAGAAGTTCAAAGGCACAAATTTTGCCAACGTCACCCGTGTGTGGGCCCCACAAACCATCTATGACAAGAGCGCAGACAAATACATGGTGTACTTCTCCCTGCTGACCAACGACGGAACCATCCCGTACGACAAGGTGTACTACAGTTATGCCAACGCTGACTTCAGCGACCTGGAGACAGAACCCAAGGTGCTGTTTGACTTCAAGGAGTCGTCTATCGACACCGACATCGTACAGGACGAGCAAGGCATTTACCATCTCTTCTTCAAGACGGAGGAAGACGGCAAGCACAAAGGCATCAAGCAATACACCTTCACAGACCTGCACAAGCCCGATACGTGGAAACTCCGCCCGGGATTCTGCGAGGTGACCCAAAATGACGTGGAAGGAGCCGGTGTGTTCCCCTTGATTCAAGGCGGATGGTGCCTGATGTACGACTGCTACCGCAACGGACACTACCAGTTTGCCAAAAGCGCCGACCTCAATACTTTCACGTATGTACAGGACACACAGACCCGGGGCAAGTTTACACCGCGCCACGGAACTACCATGCAGATAACCGCCAAAGAATACAAGCGACTGCTGAAGGCTTTTCCCATTGAGCAACCATAAAAAAGAAGCGAACGACATGTATTTTACAGGTATCACTATAGCGGTAAGCACATTCCTGATTATTGGAATGTGCCACCCCCTTGTCATCAAGACAGAATACTATACTGGCACACGGTTCTGGTGGGTATTCTTGATTGGCGGACTGGCCGCCATCATAGGAGCTCTCTTCATCGAGGACATCTTCGTGTCGTCATTGCTCGGTGTGGTGGGAGCCTCCCTCCTGTGGTCCATCGGCGAACTTTTCGAGCAGAAGAAGCGTGTGAAAAAGGGATGGTTCCCCATGAACCCCAAACGGAAAAAAGACTACGAGGAATGAAGACACTGCTCATATTAGTGGGAAAGACGGTCAACAAGCATTTCGTAGCCGGCATCCAAGATTATGCCGAACGCATCAGCCACTATATGCCCTTCGACATCGTCACCATCCCGGAACTGAAAAACACCAAGAACCTTTCCGAAGAACAACAGAAAACTTTAGAAGGCGAACTGATTCTGAAACTGACGCAGCCCTCGGACACCGTGGTCCTGATGGATGAACATGGAAAAGAATTAAGAAGCGTGGAACTGGCCCGATGGCTGGAACAGAAGCGCAACACGGCCCGCCGGCTGGTGTTTGTCATTGGGGGCCCCTACGGCTTCTCCCCCGCAGTGTATGGCAGGGCCAATGAGAAGCTCTCACTCTCCAAGATGACCTTCTCCCACCAAATGGTACGTCTCATCTTCACAGAGCAGATTTACCGGGCATGTACCATCATCAAAGGTGAGCCCTATCACCATGAATAAAGCTCCACGCCCAAGCATCTACACCTCGCTGACGAGAAGCTGATCAAAGTTGCCGACAAAAAATAAAGGTACAGATTCCAATCCGTACCTTTATTTTTATAACTTTTGAATTTCCTCCACAGACATTCCGGTCACATCCGAAACGGTAGAAGCGTCCATGCCTCGCGCCAGCAAATTTCTCGCCACTTCCGCACGGCCTTCCGCCCG
>CALGHW010000030.1 GCA_937916075.1 uncultured Prevotella sp. | reverse complement strand
CGGAGGAAGGGCCACCAGCGGCGCACCTGTTCGCTGTGGTCCATGTCAATGCTGGCGATGATGCTTTCTTCCTCGTCTTCGGCAGCTTCGTAGAGTATTTCTCCTTGGGGGCCGGCAATGAAGGAGGTGCCCCAAAAGTTGATGCCTTCCGTCTGTCCGGACGGGTCGGGCTCGAAGCCCACTCGGTTGACCGCGATGACGGGCAGTCCGTTGGCCACGGCGTGTCCCCGCTGTACGGTCTGCCAGGCGCGGCGTTGGCGTTGTTGCTCGTCGGGCGTGTCGGAGGCGGCGTAGCCGATGGCTGTGGGATAGATGAGTATTTCGGCTCCTTGGAGCGCCATGAGCCGGGCTGCTTCGGGATACCACTGGTCCCAGCACACCATGACCCCAAGGCGGCCTATGCTGGTGTCGATGGGATGGAAGCCGAGGTCGCCTGGCGTGAAGTAGAACTTCTCGTAATAGGCGGGGTCGTCGGGTATATGCATCTTGCGGTAGCACCCGGCAATGGTTCCGTCGCGCTCTATGACCACCGCCGTGTTGTGGTACAGGCCGGGGGCGCGTTTTTCAAAGAGAGAGGTGACGATGACCACGCCATATTCCCGCGCCAGTTCGCCGAACATTTGGGTTGACGGGCCGGGGATGGGCTCGGCCAAGTTGAAGTTGTCCACATCTTCCACCTGGCAGAAGTAGAGCGAGTTGTGGAGTTCCTGGAGAATGATGAGTTGTGCGCCCCGTCGGGCCAGGTCGGCAATGCCTTCGGCCAGTCTGAGGATATTGCCTTTAGTGTCGGCCGTATTGTGTTGTTGTAGGAAGCCTACTTGGAGTTCTTTCATGGTCTGTTTGTCTTATTCTTTTGATAGGATTTTGGGATATTGCATGGTGCAGCAGTGGAGCGATCCATGCTGGATGACCACGCTCCGGCAGTCGATGCCTACAATTTCCCTGTCGGGGAAAGCTTGGGCGATGGTGTGTCCGGCCTCCTGGTCGAGGTCTGGCTGTGCGTAAGTGGGATAGAGCACGGCCCCGTTGATGACCAGGAAGTTGGCATAGGTGGCTGGCAGCCGCTCGCCCTCACGGATGATGGGGCGTGGCGAAGGCAGTCTCAGCAGTCGGAACGGACGGCCTTGTGAGGTGCGGAGTGTATGGAGTTGCTCTTCCATACGGTGCAGTTCGGCATAGTCATCGTCTCCGGGGGTGTCGCATCCCACATATAATAATGTGTCTTCGGGCGCCACTCTGACCAGGGTGTCAATGTGTCCGTCGGTATCGTCGCCCGTCAGGTTGCCGTGGTCTATCCATACGATGCGGTCGGCCTTTAGCCACTGTTTGAGGCGTTGTTCTATCTCGTCTTGTGTCAGCGGCTGGTTGCGGTGGGGTGCCATGAGGCATCCAGTGGTGGTGAAGAGGGTGCCCTTGCCGTCGCTCTCTATCGAGCCGCCTTCGAGCACGAAGTCAGTATGGTCTTCATATTCGCCCGCCATCATGCCGGCTTCATACAGGTGTCGGTTGATGGCGTTGTCCTTTTCTGCGGCGAATTTCTCTCCCCATCCGTTGAAGCGGAAGTCGAGCAGGCGGCGTGAGGTCCCGTCGTGGCTGAGCAGCGACAGGAAGGCATGGTCGCGTGCCCAGGTGTCGTCGGTAGGGCATTCGAATGTCTTGATGTGGCTCATGACCTCGTTGCCGGCTTGCTTCCGGATGGCTTCCAGCGCATCTTCGGGGCGTGGGGCCACGATAAGCAAAGGCTCCCTTCGGGCTATCTCGATGGCCATCTCCACATAGGTGTGTGTGATTTCAGGCAGTATCGGGAGCCAGTCGGTATCCTGGTGCGGCCATGTGAGTTGCACGCACTGTTGCTCGGCCCATTCGGCCGGGAGATAATATGAGTTGTCGTTCATGAGTTCTGTTTGTTGTGATGAGTCGCTGTCCGCTGGCTATCCTTGTTGGCCGGTGGAATGGGCTGTGTCGGGGCTTGACGTTTTCGGTTTAGCGTCTGTTGCGGGCTTCTTGCCTTGTGGCCTGCGCCTCCTGTTATTTCTTTTTGGGGCGTTCTCTTTCTTTTTCCCGTCGGCAGGTGTGGCGTTGCTGTTGGCATTGTCGTGTGGTTGCGTGTTGGCTTTCTTGTCTCTGCCTTTTCCTCTGCCTCTTCCGCCTTTGCTGCCGCTTTTTCCCCGTCCGCTGTTCTTGCCGTGTCCGCCATTCCGGCCCCGTCCTTGCGAGGCCTTGTCGAGCATTTTGTATTCAGGTCCTTCGCCCAGTCCTTTGGGCAACTCATTTTTGGTGATGGTCTTTTCAAGGAATCGCTCTATCTGGTTGAAGTAGAAGATGTCCTTGTCGCTCACGAAGGTGATGGCCACACCGTCGCGGTCGGCGCGTGCCGTGCGTCCGATGCGGTGTACATAGTCTTCCACGTCGTGGGGCACGTCATAGTTGATGACCATCTGAATGTCGTCGATGTCAATGCCTCGGGCCACGATGTCGGTGGCCACGAGTACGTCTTTCTGTCCGGACTTAAACTCATACATCACCTCGTCGCGCTCTTGCTGGGTCAGGTCGCTGTGCATCTGGCAGCAGTTGATTTTCAGTCTGTTCAGCTCTCGTGTGATTTCCTTCACCTTGTCCTTTTTGCCGGAGAAGATGATGACGCGCTTGAGCTGGTCGGTCTTAAACAGGTGCTTGATGATGCCGATTTTCTGTGCGTCATAGCATACGTAGGCCGACTGCTGGATTTTCTCTGCCGGTTTGCTCACGGCAATCTTCACCTCCACGGGATTGTGCAGCAAGGTCTTGGCCAGCTGTTGTATTTTGTCGGGCATGGTGGCCGAGAACATGATGGTCTGCACGTCGTCGGGCAGGTCTTTGGCTATCTGCATGATGTCCTCGCTGAATCCCATGTCGAGCATGCGGTCGGCCTCGTCGAGCACGAAGAAGCTCACCCGGCTCATGTCCACATGGCCCATCCGGATATGGCTGAGCAGGCGTCCCGGTGTGGCGATGATGACGTCGGCGCCCAGTTTCAGGCCCTTGGTCTCCACGTCATAGCGGTTGCCGTCGTTGCCTCCGTATACGGCCACGCTGCTCACGCCGTCGAGATAGTATCCGAAGCCCTGCATGGCCTGGTCTATCTGCTGGGCCAGTTCGCGTGTGGGCGACATGATGATACAGTTGGTGGCGTCTTGCGGGAAGCCGCCGTCGTCGATGAGGCTCAGGATGGGCAGCAGGTAGGCGGCCGTCTTGCCGGTGCCGGTCTGTGCCACGCCCAGCACGTCGTGGCCGTCGAGTATTTCGGGAATACACTTTTCTTGTATCGGAGTACACTCGTCGAAGTGCATGTCGTAGAGTGCGTCCAGAACGTTGTCGTTCAAATAGGTATCTTCGAATTTCATTAGTTCGGTGCTTTTTTATAACAGTAATATGCGATGAAGAAATAGATGATGTTGGGTATCCAGGCCGCCAGCAGGGGCGGTGTGTCGGCGTTGATGGCGAAGGTGGCACTGATGGTCTGCAGCAGGATGTAGGAGAAGCTCAGTCCC
>CALGHW010000029.1 GCA_937916075.1 uncultured Prevotella sp. | reverse complement strand
GGTTTGAAGACCACTCGCCGGTAGACCCGCGGTTCAAGAAACCACAGGTGAAGGGCGTGACGGCCCATGTGGTGTGTGCCGCCATGCTCGGTGGCGACGAGTATCCCTCGACGGCCATCGGCATCAATCTGCCCAACGCCGACTGGATACGGGCGCAACACGGCAGCAAGAGTGTCACGATAGGCAACCTGACCGACGCTTACAATAAAGCGGCCCATGGCAACGGATTCAAAGAGGAATTTGTGATAGACCAGGCCACTGTAAACCTGATAGACCGCTATGGCGACATTTGTGACAACCTGCACACCGACCTGCATGAGTGTCTCGGGCACGGCAGCGGACAACTCCTGCCGGGGGTGGACCCTGATGCGCTCAAGGCGTATGGCAACACGATTGAAGAGGCGCGGGCCGACCTGTTTGGCCTTTATTACCTGGCCGACCCGAAACTGGTGGAGCTGGGACTGGTGCCCGACGGCGAGGCTTACCGGGCACAATATTACACCTATCTGATGAACGGACTGATGACCCAGCTCGTGCGTATCACCCCGGGCCATCAAATCGAGGAAGCCCACATGCGCAACAGGGCCTTGATAGCCCATTGGGTGCTTGCAGAGGGTGACGGGGCTGTCCGCCTGACACAGCGTGACGGAAAGACTTATGTGGAGGTGGCCGATTATCCCGCCTTGCGGCAGCTCTTTGGCCGGTTGCTGGCCGAGGTGCAGCGCATCAAGAGCGAGGGCGACTTCAACGCCGCCCGGGAGCTGGTGGAGCGGTATGGCATCCAGGTGGACGCCACCCTGTATGCCGAGGTGCTCGACCGTTATCGCCGGCTTGATCTGGCTCCCTACAAGGGATTCCTCAACCCCATGATGACACTCGTGAAAGGGCCTGACGGCGAGGTGACGGATGTCCGCCTCGATTATTCGGAAAGCTATGCCCACCAGATGCTGCGGTACAGCAGTGAATATGCCACTTTAATATAATCCAAGAGAGACTCATGGACGAATCAATCAATGACCAACTGAAAAAAATCAAACGCTCCTTCCGCCTGATGATGAACGGCGTGGCGGCACAGTCGATGCGCGACAAGGGGCTGGACTATCATATCAACTGGGGGGCGTCGCTTCCCATGCTCAAGGCCAAGGCCAAGGAGATAGGCAAGAATTACTCCTTGGCCATCGCCTTGTGGAAAGAGAATATCCGGGAGTGCAAGATACTGGCCACCATGGTCATGCCTGCCGACGAGATACTCCCCGAAGTGGTGGACATCTGGATGGAGCAGACCACGTCGCAGGAAATAGCGGAGCTGGCCGCCTTTAACCTTTACCAGTATCTGCCTTTTGCCGCCGAGAAAGCCTACCAGTGGATAGCGTCTGAGAAGGAGCTGTACCAGCTATGCGGATTTCACGTGCTGTCGCGCCTGTTTATGAACGGACAGGAACCCAACGAACGGGGCATCAACGAGTATAT
>CALGHW010000028.1 GCA_937916075.1 uncultured Prevotella sp. | reverse complement strand
CCAGCCGCTCCTAATATTCCGATTTTCACCATTGTCTTAACTTGTTTTCACGAGGAAGAATCAACCAGAAGGCCAGATAAAGCAGAAAGCCCGTCCCATAAAAACAGACAGCCACAAACCAGATGACACGCAGTATGACAGGGTCGATGTCGAAATATACGGCCAGCCCGCCACATACTCCCCCAATCTTTCTGTCTGAATCCGACAAATAAAGTTTTTTCATTGCCCCTCGCTATTTTAATTATCTTTTCTCATCCGGATGCATTCCGTAATACACGCGAAGCGGTGTGGAGCTTACCTTGATGAAGCCCTTGGCGTCTTCGGCGGTCCATCCGTGCTGCATCTCGCCATATTCGCCCAGCTTCGACTTGGTCAGGTCGTCGGCCGAGTCGATGCCCACGGTCTGGAATCCGTAAGGACGGAGCTTGAGGATAGCCGTACCGTTGACATGGCGCTGGCTGGAGGTGAGCATGGCCTCGATGTCGGGCATGACAGGCTCCAGATACTGGCTCTCGTGGAGGAACATGCCATACCAGTTGGCCACCTGGTCCTTCCAGTACTGCTGCCACTTGCTCAGGGTCGACTTCTCCAGCAGGCGGTGGGCCTCGATGATGAGCTTGGGGGCGGCGGCCTCGAAGCCCACACGACCCTTGATGCCGATGATGGTGTCGCCCACGTTGCAGTCGCGTCCGATGGCATACGAGGCACCTATCTCCTCAATCTTCTGGATAGCTTTCACCTTGTCGTCAAAGTGCTCGCCATTGACAGCCACTATCTCGCCTTTCTCAAAGGTAATCTTCAGTTCGGCCTCCTCGTCCTGGGCCGTGACGGGCTTCAGATAACCCTCCTCGGGCAGTCCCTGCGCCGGGTCGAGCAGCTCGCCGCCACAGATGCTGGTGCCCCAGATGCCCACGTTATAGGAATACTTCAGCTTGGTGAAGTCAGCAAAGAAGCCGTGCTCGTTGAGATAGTCCACTTCCTCCTTACGGCTCAAGGCCTTGTCGCGGGTGAGCGTGATAATCTCCACCCCGGGAGCCATCACGAGGAAGGTCATGTCGAAACGTATCTGGTCGTTGCCGGCGCCGGTAGAACCGTGGGCGATGGCGTCGGCACCTATCTCCTTGGCATAGCGGGCGATGGCGATGGCCTGGAAAATGCGCTCGGAGGACACCGAGATGGGGTAACAGTTGTTACGCAGCACATTGCCGAAAATCATATATTTGAGCGACTTCTCATAATACTCCTGGGTCACGTCGAGCGTGACATACTCCTTGGCGCCGAGCTTGAAGGCGTTCTCCTCGTTCTTCTTCAACTGTTCGGGGCTGAATCCGCCCGTATTGGCACAAGCCGCATACACGTCATATCCGTCCTGTGTCAGTTTCATCACTGTATAAGATGTATCCAATCCGCCTGAAAAGGCCACTACCACTTTCTTCTTTGCCATATCTTTTTACGTTTTTGAGTTTTTGATTTTATTTTTTGTCTTGATGCTCCATGACCATAAAACACGTTCCAGTCATGAGTGACACACTAAGAATTGCTGATTCGCTTTTTCACCTCGTCCGACAGCTCCACGGGGAGCTTCTCGTCAGGATGCTCGGCCGGGTCATAGAGCATGCCCGTGCAGATGCAGTAGCGCCGCTCGGTGCGCTTGAGCACATCCACATTGATACAGCCCTCACAGCCACGCCAGAAGGCCTCGTCGTCCGTCAGGTCGGCAAAGACCACGGGCAGGTAGCCCAGATGGGTGTTCATCTTCATCACGGCCGAACCGCTGGTGAGACTGAATATCTTTGCCTTGGGCCAACGGGTGCGGGCCAGGGTAAACGTGAGGTCCTTGATGCGTTTGGCCACGCCATGCTTGCGAAACTCCGGAGCCACAATCAGTCCCGATGTGGTGACATACTGCTTGTTGCCCCAGGTCTCGATATAGCTGAACCCGGCAAACTGGTCGCCACACAGAGCGATGACGGCCTTGCCTTCCTTCATCTTTGTGGCCACATACTCATGGGTACGCTTGGCGATACCCGTGCCGCGTACTTTGGCCGCGGCTGCCATTGTCTGCAAGATGGTGTCCACGTAGACCTCATGCTCCGGTCCGGCCACCATCACTTTGATTTCTTCTTCCATCAGAATATATAAAGCTTCATTTTTTATTGTTCACTTACCTCAAGTTGGGCACCACTTTGCTCAGTGCGCTCACCACGTCGTGCTCGGTAGAGTTCTCACGGATGACGATAAAGATAGTGTCGTCGCCGGCTATCGTCCCGAGGATAAAGGGAATGTTGCTGCTGTCTATATTGTAAGCGATGCTGCTGGCATAGCCGGGCCGGGTCTTGATAACCCCCATGTTGCCCGAAAAATTGATTGACAGGAAGCCCGGCACCTGCATCATTTCCTTGATTTGGGCCGGAGTGCTCACACGCTTGTACATCGTGACATTGGGCAACACATAGACATAGTTGCCTTGCATGGTGGCCGCCTTGGCCACCTTGAGCTGCTTGAGGTCACGGCTCAACGTGGCTTGGGTGAGCTGAAAGCCCTCCTTGCGCAACTCGCCCAACAGCTCTTCCTGGCTGCCTATCTCCTGGTTGGACACAATCAGGCGTATCGTCTCTAATCTGTCTTTCTTTACTTTCATATATGTATATTTATACACCAAACGATTGCAAAGATAGTTATATTTATGCATACAACAAAGGATTTTGCCTGTTTTTTTTGTATAAAAGAGCTAAAATCATTGTATATCATACACAAAAAAAACGGTATTCCCGAAAGAATACCGTTTTTTCTATGATTCAGTTGTCGATTACTTCACGACAATCTTCTTGCCACCGATAATGTACACACCCTTGGTGAGACCCTTGAGCGACTCACCGGCCTTGCGTACCACCGTACCGTTGACTGTGTAAACATCCTCGCTGCTGATGACAGTGGCGTTGATGCCATTGATGCCTGTGGCACCACCCTTGTCGGGATTGAATGTAATACCGTGGATAGCCACGTCACCACCCTTGTCATAGTTGGGCTGTCCGTCTTCGGTAGACTCCAAGCCTTCGAAGGTGATGGCATAGATAGCCGTGTTGTCAAAGAGTTCCACCTCGTCCTTGGTGGTGGTGTTGCCTACCACCTTGACTGCGCTCTGGGTGTTGTCGTCAGCATCGTCCACGTTGACTGCCTTCACATTGAGGTAACGCTCTGCGCTGGTAGAAGTGCTTGTGGCGTAAACCACAAACTTGTCAACACCGGTCACATACAGGGTCAGCGTCTTGGTGGCGGTGCCCTTCTTCACACCGATTCCGGGGAATGCCTTGGCCTTGTCGATAGCCTCGCCCGTCTCAGGATCGATGTCACCCTTCTTGTTGTCCACGCGGGTGTCGGCACCCTTGAGCCAACCGTTGGCCTTGGCTGTTGCCACATTCTCTTCAGTCGGGAGGAACACATACTCGCCTTCCATCTGCTTGGCCACGATCAGCTCTTCCTCGAAGGCTGTCGGCAAGAAGTAGTAAGTGGCGGTCTCGCCCTCTTCCTCTGCGGCGATATACATCAGCACGCCGTCGATGCTCTCCAGTTTCTCGGGCATATCAGGATTGCCTTCCTCGTCGGTAGGAATGATGCCCAACAGGTCATACAGGTTGAGCGTGGCATCGCCCTGCTTGATGGCAAAGCCCATGTCGCCCGTCTCCACGGTAGCGTCCTTGATTTCAAACAGGCGCAGAGCGTTCTCCGGCTTCTGCACGCCGGCTACGGTTGTAGCGGTCGGGGTGAGGGTGGTCGGTGTGACGGTAATCACGGATGCCGATGTGCTGTCGCTGACAAACAGTGAGTTGGGGTTGTTGAAGTTACCATAGAGATAACCGTTGAGTGCCACGCTGTCGCGGAACTCTCCGATATTGGGCAGCAGGTTGCCGTCCTGAGCCTCCTGATACCAGCTGGACAGCTGGATAGCGCCGGTAGCGTCCTCCAGGATAACCAGGCCGGGCTTGCATACCGTAATCTTGGCGTCGGTCAGTTTCAGTTTCACATCCAGGCCCTCGTCCTCGTCGGCCTTCTGCTGGAGCAGTTCACCGATATTCTCGACAGTAGCCACAGGATTCTCCACGGCAGGCTGGCCAATCTGCACCAGGCGGAAGCGTGTGAACGACATCCAGTTGTGGATGACGGAAACGGCACCCTGCACGCCTAAGTCAACGTCGGCTGTATCGCCGGCCACTTCAAACACGAGGTGGCTGTCGTTCCAGCCACGGTCGAAGAGCTCGCCGCTGGCGCCCACATGAGGCATCTCGGCGCGCACGCTGTCAGCAAAGAGAGCGAAGGTTGACATGTCAGTAGCTGCGCGTGAGGTCACGGAGAGCAGATACTTACCCTTCGGCAGACGGACGGTCTGGGTGAAGGTCACGTCCCATGACTCGGCACCCCAGTTGCCACCGTCAAAGTAAGCGTGCTGGTTGTTGCCGTCAGCGTCTGTGAACGGCTCATTGCTCTTGATGTTAAGGCTTCCGTTAGAGCCTGCGGCGTTGGTCAGTGTCCAACCGTCCATCGACTCTGCGTTGGCGTTCTGGATAGAAGCTGTATAGTCCACAGCACCCTCCACACCTTCGGCCTTGGCGTTCGACTCCACGTAAGCGCGGGCGGCGGCGATGATTTCCGTCTTCTGTGCGTCGGCCTCGTCGGCTGTCGTGGCGGCCTTGGCGATGGCGTCGCTCAGGGCCTTGGTCTTCTCGGCACCTGCGTAAGGATAAGCATCCTCTGCGGGAGCGTACTTGGTCTTCACGTCGTTCAGCTGCACGAAGTGGGTGTTGGTGTCTGCATAAGTGGCGGCGGCGGCCTTCAGGGCCTCTGCGGCGGCGAGCACCTCCTTGTAATCAGTATTCTCGGCAGCGGCCTTGGCTGTGGCGATGGCGGCCTCGAGGTCTGTCTTGGGAGCCAGACCGTTCTTTGCCAGTTCCTCAGCGGCGGCCACCTCGGCTGCGAGTGTGGCGCGGGCACCGTTGAGCAGGTCCTTGCGCTCCAGGGTAATGTTGTCGAAGAACACCTTTCCGTGAGCGCCTGAACCGGCGTTTACGGCTGCTCCACCAATCTGGAACTTACCGGTGGTCTCTGCGTCGAGCACAAATGCCACCTCGTCGGCTTCCCACTGGCCCAGTGTGAAGCTCTTCTTCTCGCTGGCGTAAGTCTTGTCGGCTGCCACGAAAGCGAGTTTGGAGACAAACTGGGCGGCGGTGCCGGCATTGTAGCCGTAAGCCTTCAGGGTGTAAGAACCGGCGGGCAGTGTCACCTCTGCGGCTGACTGGTAAACGTTAGAACCGCTCCAGCCCACTGTCACACCGAGTGCATTACCTGTGTTGCCGGCGTTGTCGGCGGCGGGCACGGCCACGCCGTTGAGCTGTGCGTCGCTGCCGTAGGCAAACACGGCACTGTTAGACCAGGCGGATGAGGCGATGAGCTTCCAGCCCTGGGCCTCATAGTCTGTGCCCTGGGCACTATTAGCTGTGGCCACATTGCCTGTGGCGGCCTCACAGCTCTCGAAGCCCGGATTGACGAGATAGTTGGCGGTCACGTCGCCCTCGGGATAAGAAGGTGTGACAGGAGTCACCTCACCGGTCTTCTGGATATAGATAAAGTCTACAGCAGTCGTAGCGTTGCCACCCTTGGCCAGGTAGATGGGAGTCTCTGCGTTCAGGGTGAACTCCTCTGACGTGCCTGTCGCCCAGTTGACAGCGGTAGGCGTATACTTGAAGATGGTGTCGTTGCCAGCCAGGAAGGCCCACTGAGAGTTGTGCTTCGTGGTGGCGTCACAAATGGTGGCTGTCAGCTTATACTTGCCGGCAGGGAGCTTGGTGAACTCCACGTCAGCCTCTGCGGCATAAGCCGAAGCGCCGTTGGAGCTACGGATGGCTGTGTTACCGTTGGTAGCTCGCGTGAGTCCTTCGATATTCTCAGCCTCCGAGAAATAAACCACGTCTTTGGTGTCCGAGGCACTGTAGGTGATTTCCTTCACCTGGTTTGCTTCTGTCAAGCTGAACGAGAGGTAATATCCCTTGCCGTCAGAGCTGAGTTTCTTGGCGGTATAGAGTGTGCCGTCCACATTGATGGCATACGGATAAGCCACACTGAAGGTTTCGCCCTCGAAGTTGCTGCCCTTCACTATCTCTTCCTGCAAAGTGGTGCCTTCGCTGTCCACGGCCTTAAAGGTGTAATTCCATGTGGCGGCCTTGCGGAACTTCACGGTCACCACTACCGAACCGTCCTTGGCAACCGTCTTTCCGTCGATGTCATCACTGTCGTAAACATACTTCACGGTCTTGTCCTCGTTGTAGACAGGAGCCTTGTCGTCATCGTTCAGTGTGATGGCGGTACCGATAGTCCCGATATAAGTCTGGCTGGATTTCAGCTCGTTTCCGTTCTCATCCACATACTTCACGGTGTAGTTGGCAGAGGCAGAAGCGTCTATATACTCCAGGGACAAGGACAGGTCGGAGATTTTCTGCTCACGAGCTGTATAGGTATAGATACCGAAGCCGATGGTGTTGTCCGCATTGGCTTTCAGATATTCTGTCACGTCAAGAGTTATCGTCTTGGCTGAAGTCTTGACATTCACGCCATTCGTCACCTCATCTATGTTGACGGCGCCCAAAATATCTGCCGTGTTGGTTGAGTTCCAGGTTGCTGTCGCGGCATCCCAACCGGTGTTGATCTTAGCCACCTGAACATTAGAGTTCTTGCCGGAAACCGTGCAAACTGAGGTGAACTGGAGTGTGGCCTTTGTCAAGATTTTACCTGCCAAGGTGCTGGATGCATCAAACTTGGTAATTACGACAGGCGATCCTACATCTTTGCTTAGTGTATTGGAAAAAGCGCCACCACTTACCTTGGACTGTGAACATGTCCATGATGTCGCTGAAGCATCATAAAAGACGTTGTCCGAGTTGGTCGTAGTCTCGCCATCGCCTTGTATCTTCGTGGTTTGCGTAGGTGTCAAGACTGTAGACTCAGCATACGAGGTCTGAGTACCCACAGAAAAGACAGCCACCGCAGCCATCGCTAAAGAATAGAGTTTCTTCATTGATTGATAGTTTGGTCTTTTGTCGCAGTGTCTTCAGCCCGTCGGCACTGCCTGTATATTATAATAGGTGTAATAGTCTGGTATCCGGCCGCGGACTGCTTGGGGTTCCTTCCCGTCTTAGGGGTAAGGACAGCCGGATGGTAGTGGGTTTGTCTCTTTACTGTTTCAAGTTGTATTAGTAGTTTTTTATTTAATAAATGTAATTTGGGCACTAAATTACACAAAATTTCTTTAGCTGACTGTCTGCCGCTTCCTTTTTTAATCTTTATTAATACGTTTGCTCCGGCAAATGCCATTTACTTCCTTCGGCAACACGGACCGGGTCTTTTCTGGAATTGGTCTGTTGAGAAAAGGCAAAGCTATTCAAGCTGTACGGTTGAGCAATGTAGTGAGCGGGAGGCGCTGCGGCTCACCGCACAACAATTTAGGGATATAAATCGCTTTCTTTTATGATATTTTTATTACATTCATTTCTTCGTAATCAGGCAACTTTTTCATTTCAGCCGTTTCAGGAGCTTCGAAGAAGGCTATGGATAAACATGAAATATCTTTATATTATAGCACTTATTTTTTCGAGCTGCACGGCCCAAAACATTTCACGTCATAAAATAAAAATTGGCGTATTTTACCTGTTTATCCAGCCGTTTTTCATCTCTTTTTCCGACAATCCACCTTTTTACAAGCCGTACCCCCAAAGACAGGCGCCATGGTAAAAACAGGAACGGGCAAGCCCCCGCGGAAAAGGAAAACCTCCTTTTTACATTTCTTAGGCCCCTGAGTGGCCATTTTCCGCCTGATTTTCACTAACTTTGCACACTCTAACGAAAGAAGGACAGATGAAACGGCTCGGCAACATATTCCTATCGCTGACGCTCTCAATGATAATCATCGCATTGGGAGCGGGCGTCGGCGTGGTCTATTGCAGCCACTCCGGCACTACCACCCTGGCTCTGGCCAGCACACAGGAACTGTGTGGCGAGACGCCGATGGATACCGAGTGCTGTGCCCGGCAGAATACCGTCCGAATCAAAGCGCCGGGATGCATGAGTGTCAAGGTGCTGAAGCTCGACGCCGCCACCCTGCATCATCCGTCCACACCTGACTTTCACCCCATGCCCATGCTGGTGGCCGACTATCTGCTGCCGGTATGGCGCCTGTTGCCGGCCGGCTTTCCCACAGCCGCCAAGACCAACCGATGGGGCAGTGGCTTCCGCAGTCCGCCAAGGACTTACCTGCGGAAGTTACGGGTGCTGCGGCTCTGACGCTTTTTCCTTTTTTATCCACAACGTGACAAGTAAACATTTTCAGAAATCAAGGAAAAAGTAACAGACCAACTATGAACAAGAATATCGCGATGCTGACCGTCCTGCTGACGGCCGGCATGACCGCCAACGCACAACACACACATACAGCACAGGCCGACTCGGCCTACAACAGCATGACCCACACCCCCCACGGACTCCAGGAAGTGACCGTGACCGCCAAGAGCGGCATGCGGCGCATGGGGGGAGCCGTCAACGGGGTGACCATCGGCCAGGCCGAGCTCTTCCGGGCCGCCTGCTGCAACCTGGGCGAGAGCTTTGTGACCAACCCCTCGGTAGACGTGAGCTACACCGACGCCGCCACCGGCGCCAAGCAAATCAAACTGCTCGGCCTGTCGGGCACCTATGTGCAGATGCTCACCGAGAACATGCCCAACTTCCGGGGAGCCGCCCTGCCCTATTCTTTAGGCTATGTGCCGGGACCGTGGATGAAGAGCATCCAGGTGTCGAAGGGCAGCTCGTCGGTGAAAAACGGATATGAGTCGATGACGGGACAAATCAATGTGGAATACCTCAAGCCTGAAGACGAGCAGGCCGTGGACATCAACCTCTATGGCGACACCAAGACGCGGGCCGAGGCCAACCTCTCGGCCAACTGGCACCTGGCGCCACGGCTGAGCACCGTGCTGATGGGACACATGGAGAACACCTTCGAAGAGCACGACGAGAATCATGACGGATTCTACGACAAGCCGAAGGTGAGACAGCTCAACCTGATGAACCGGTGGTTCTGGCAGGAGGGCAACTATATCTTCCACGGAGGAGCCAGCCTGATTCACGAGAAGCGAACGGGCGGACAAACCGACCATGACACCGACCTCCCCGCCGACCACCGCTACCAGACGGGGATAGAGGCCGACCGGTATGAGGGCTACATGAAGCACGCCTTCATCCTCGACCCCGACCACGCCACCAACCTGGCCCTGATGGCCTCGGCATCGATGCAGCAGCTCGGCGCCGCCTACGGCCACAAACATTATGCGGTCAACGAGAAGAATGTGTACGCGTCGCTCATCCTGGAGACCGACCTCACGCCCATGCACAACCTCTCGGCCGGACTGAGCCTCAACTATGACTACCTCGGACAGCACGCCCACGACAATACGCTGACCCTCAACGGCACTGCGGCCCCCGACAAATGGCGGGAGCGGGAAACGGTGCCCGGGGCTTACGCACGATACACATTCAACCTGCACCACACGCTCACGGCCATGGCCGGCCTGCGGGTAGACCATAGCAGCGTGTTCGGCACGTTCTGGACCCCGCGCTTCCACGTGAAATACCAGCCCATTGACCTGCTGTCGGTACGGCTGTCGGCCGGCAAGGGCTACCGCACGGTGCACGCCCTGGCCGAGAACAACAACCTCATGGCGAGCGGCCGACGACTGGTCATCGACCCGCTCAACCAGGAGCACGCCTGGAACTACGGGGCCAGCCTGGCCATGAACATCCCGATGGCCGGAAAGACGCTGAAGCTCAACGCCGAATACTACTACACACGGTTTGGCAACCAGGCAGTCATCGATTATGACACAGACCCCGACGCCATACACATCGGCAACCTGCAGGGCCGATCGTACTCACACACCATGCAGGTGGACGCCACTTACCCCGTGTTCAGCGGATTCACCCTCACGGCGGCCTACCGCCTGAACGACGTGAAGACCACCTATGGCGGACAGCTCATGGAGCACCCGCTGACCAGCAAGTATAAAGGACTGGTCACGGCCCAGTACAAGACACCGATGGAGCTGTGGCAGATTGACGTGACGCTCCAGCTCAACGGCGGCGGACGGATGCCCGCTCCACGCACCCTGGCCAACGGCACCTCGGCCTGGAACGGCCGTTTCAAGGCCTTCGAACAGCTCAGCGTACAGATAACGCGCGACTTCCGACACTTCTCAGCCTATATCGGCGGCGAAAACCTCACGGGCTTCAAGCAGCAAAACGCCATCATCGGAGCCGCCAATCCCTGGTCGGCCGACTTTGAGCCCACCCTGGTATGGGGCCCGATGCACGGACGGATGTTCTACGCCGGAATAAGGGCGAAAATATAAGGAATCAACAAAACAGATACAAATAAAAAGAAAAAAGATACGCACATGAAAAAGACATTGATGATTTCAGCGTTGCTGCTCAGCGCAGCCACCCTAATGGCCAAGGATATCAAGACAGCCGTGTTTACCACGCTCCCGCAGATGCACTGCGAGAACTGTGAGAACAAAATCAAGAAGAACCTGCGCTTCGAGCATGGTGTCAAGCTCATCCAGACCAGCGTGCCCAACCAGACGGTCACCGTCAAGTATGACGCGGACAAGACCTCTCCGGCCAAAATCGTGGAGGGATTCAAGAAGATAGGCTACGAGGCGCGACAGCTCAAGCCCGGCGAGAAGGTGAAGAAGCAGGAGGGCGAGAGCTGCCCCAACATGTAAGGACTAAAACTTTTAACGATTATGACACTATATCCCAAACTGATTATGGACGCACTGGCCACAGTGACGTATCCCGGGACCAAAAAGAATCTGGTGGAGAGCGAGATGGTGGCCGACGACATCCGTATCGCCGGCATGACGGTGAAGTTCACGCTGATATTTCCCCGTGACACCGACCCCTTCCTGAAGTCTACCGTCAAGGCGGCCGAAGCGGCCATACACTATCACATCAGCCCCGACGTGGCCGTGACGATAGAGACTGAGTTTAAGTCGAAGCCACGCCCCGAGGTGGGCAAGCTGCTGCCCCAGGTGAAAAACATCATCGCCGTCAGCTCCGGCAAGGGCGGCGTGGGCAAGAGCACGGTGTCGGCCAACCTGGCCATCGCCCTGGCCCGACTGGGCTACAAGGTGGGACTGCTCGACGCCGACATCTTCGGCCCCTCCATGCCCAAGATGTTTCATGTGGAGGACGCCCGCCCCTACGCCGTGGAGAAGGACGGCCGACAGCTGATTGAGCCCATCGAGAAATATGGGGTGAAGCTGCTCAGCATCGGCTTCTTTGTCAATCCCGACACAGCCACCCTGTGGCGTGGCGGCATGGCCTCCAACGCCCTGAAACAGCTCATCGCCGACGCTGACTGGGGCGACCTGGACTACTTTATCCTCGACACGCCTCCCGGCACCAGCGACATCCACCTGACGCTGCTCCAGACTCTGGCCATCACCGGGGCTGTCATCGTGAGCACACCGCAGAAAGTGGCCTTGGCCGACGCCCGCAAGGGTATCGACATGTACCGCAACGACAAGGTGAATGTGCCCATCCTCGGCCTGGTGGAAAACATGGCATGGTTCACACCGGCCGAACTGCCCGAGAACAAGTATTACATCTTTGGCAAGGAGGGCTGCAAGGCCTTGGCCCAAGAACTGGACACGCCGCTGCTGGCCCAGATACCGCTGGTACAGAGCATCTGCGAGAGTGGCGACGACGGCGAGCCGGCCGCCTGCAAAGTGGACACCGCCACCGGACAGGCTTTCATCAACCTGGCACAGGCGGTCGTCACCGTGACCAACCGGCGCAACAAGGAGAAAGCACCCACCAAGATTGTGCAGACGCACTAAGCAGCGTGCTACCGAAAACATCAAGAGGGAAGCTCCCCATGACCCAAACCTTTTATAGTGGTCATAGGGGGCTTCCCTCTTTGCTTCTCCTTTGGCGAAACGTCTTACTCACCCGGTAGCGGCCAGTTGGCCGACGGCGTACGGGCCGCCTTCATCTCACGGTCAAACTCCTTGACCATGTCGGGATATTGGTCGGCCAGATTATGTTTCTCCTCGGGGTCGTCCTTCAGATTGTACAGTTCGAGAGGCGCACCCTTCTTCACGGTCACACACTTCCAGTCACCTTTGCGTGCCGCGCGCTGCTTGCCGGGAAATTCCCAATAAAGCAGCCGGTGGTCGGTGTCCACAGGCTTGCCATAAAACAACGGCAAGACATTGATGCCGTCGGTATGGGTCGGCAAATGCGGTGTGGCACCCGCCAAGGCGGCCAGCGTGGGCATCACGTCGGGGAAGTAGATGATATTATCCAGCCGCTGCACCGGCACCCGGCCGGGTTGATTGACGATAAAAGGCACCCGGATACCTCCCTCGTAGAGCTGGGCCTTGCGGCCGCGGAAACCGGCATTGCAGCGGAAGAAGTTGAGCGGGGCCTGCACGGCGGCGCCATTGTCAGAGGCAAAGATGACCAGCGTGTTCTCGCGCAAGTGGAGCCTGTCGAGCTCGGCCAGCAACCGGCCGATGGCCGCGTCCATGTGGGTGACGAGCGAGGCGTAGCGCTTGGTGTTCAGGTCCCACGTCTCATCATCATACCACGAGGTGTTGTCGATGATGTAAGGCTCGTGGGGCGCGTCGTAGGCCAAATAGAGGAAGAAGGGATGCCGCCTGTTGCGCCTCACAAAGCGGATGGCGTCGTCGGTAGACAGGTCGGTGTTGTGCTTCACGTGGCGGTCGTGATCGTTGGCCTTGACCGTCTCCAGCTTGCTGTTGTTAAACCGCCAGTAAGGATAATAATAGGGCGAGTTGGAGCAGACGGTACTGATGAGCCATCCATGAAACTCATCGAAGCCCCGGTAGATGGGCGATGCCTTGGGGTCATAGCCGTCCAGGTGCCACTTATTGACCAGGCAGGTCTTGTAGCCCGCCGCATGGAGCACGGTGGCTATCGTGGTGTCTTGCGGCAAGAGGTTGGCCCGGCGGATGACCGTGGTGTCGCCCCGTGGCGAAATCTTCAGTCCGGTCAGTCCGCCTGCCGTGCAGGTGTTGTCGCGGATGCGGGTATTGCCGGTGTTGCGGCCTGTCATCAGCGAGCAGCGGGAGGGCGAGCTGATGCCCGACCCGGCATAGCTCTGGGTGAAATGGGTGCCGGTGGCCGCCAGACGGTCGATATTGGGGGTCTTGATGTGCTGGCTGCCATAGCACGACAGGTCGCCAAAGCCGAGGTCGTCGGCCAGGATAAAGATGATGTTGGGACGGTCGGGAGTGGCCTTGGAAGCCGGACGGGCTTCACCGGCCAAGGCCGAGGCAGGGAGCAGAGCTGTCACGATGCTCCCCAGACAGGTGATTTTCTTCATATCGCGGATTTGCTTGAGTTAATAGGAGTGATGCGGTTTACCTTTTTATAAGATATAAACGTTTATAAGATATAAACGCAAGAAAGGGGAGATTATTTTATCGGAAAGGGGACAAAAAAAAGCTGCTATAGAGTCAACCAGCAAGTGCAAAATTAAGAATAAACTCTGAAGAACTCTTCT
>CALGHW010000027.1 GCA_937916075.1 uncultured Prevotella sp. | reverse complement strand
CAGACGTGTGCTCTTCCGATCTAACTGCACAGATATGACAAAAAATAAAGTCTGAAACGCAAAGACGCAGAGACACAGAGCCCTCTTATTCATTAGGAACATACAGAGGCTCTTGGTTTCTGCGTCTTTGCGTTTGAATACCAAACGTAACAAAGAAATCTTATTATATGAACAAAATCGCAACCATCGCAGCGGCAGCCATGCTCACCCTGGGCTCTGCCGCAGAAGCCGAGAACAACGTGAATATCGGCAAGAGCAACATCACGCTCAAAAGCGACCGCATGACCCCCGAGGCCCTTTGGGCCATGGGACGCATAGCCGGAGCGGAAGCAGCACCTAACGGCAAACAGATAGTCTACCAAGTGGGGTATTACAGCGTGCAGGAAAACCGGGGCCACCAGGTCATCTGCACCGTCGGAGCCGACGGCAAGAACAACCGGCAGCTCACCACCAGCGCCAAGAGCGAAAGCGACCCCGCATGGATTGAGGGCGGACAGCGCATCGCCTATATCGCAGACGGACAGGTATGGTCTATGCTGCCCGACGGTACCGACCGCCGACAACTCACCCACGACAAAGATGGCATTGAGGGATTCAAATTCTCGCCCGACGGCAAGAAGGTCATCCTGATCAAGTCGCTTCCTTACCAGGACATCATCAAGAAAAACCCCGACGACCTGCCCAAGGCCTCAGGCCGACTGGTGACCGACCTCAACTACCGCCACTGGGACCACTACGTGGAAAGCATCTCCCACCCCTTTGTGGCCAATGTGACTGCCGACGGCATCAGCGACCAGCTCACCGACCTCCTCAAAGACGAGCCTTACGAGTGTCCGATGGCTCCCTTCGGCGGCATCGAGCAGCTGGCCTGGAGCGCAGACTCTAAACAGATAGCCTATACTTGCCGCAAGAAGACGGGCGTGGCTTATGCCATCTCCACCGACTCCGACATCTACCTCTATGACCTGGCTACCGGCAAGACCCGCAACCTCTGCAAGCCGGAGGATTATAAGGAGCCGGCCATCGACCCGACACACACCATGAAGGACCAGGCCGTGAACAGCCCCGAAAACCTGAAAAACAATCCTGGCTATGACACCAACCCGCAGTTCTCGCCCGACGGCAAATATGTGGCTTGGCAAAGTATGGCACGCAACGGATACGAGAGCGACCGCAACCGCCTTTGCGTTTACAACCTGGCCACAGGCGAGAAGAAGTATGTCACCGAGTCGTTCGACTCCAATGTAGACGGATTCTGCTGGGGAGCCGACTCAAAGACGCTGTCATTCATCGGTGTATGGCACGCCTGCGTCAACATGTATCAGACCAACCTCAACGGACAGGTGAGACAGCTCACCGACGACTGGGCCGACTTCGTGTCCATCGCACCGGCCAACAACGGTGGCAAGCTCCTGGCCATGCGCCAGAGCATGAGCGCCCCCACCGACCTCTATATCGTCACACCCGGCAAGGACACCAAGAAGACAAAAGTGGCGCAAATCACCTTCGAGAACAAGCACATCCTCGACCAGCTCTCGCTGGGCAAGGTGCAGCAACGATGGGTCAACACCACAGACGGCAAAAAGGAACTGGTATGGATCATGCTCCCGTCCGACTTTGACGCCACCAAGAAATATCCCACCCTGCTCTTCTGCGAGGGCGGACCGCAAAGCCCCGTCAGCCAGTTTTGGAGCTATCGCTGGAACATCCAGATTATGGCAGCCAACGGCTATGTCGTAGTGCTGCCCAACCGCCACGGACTGCCCGGATTCGGCAGCGAATGGAACGAACAGGTAAGCGGCGACTGGACCGGACAGTGCATGGATGACTACCTCTCAGCCATTGATGACGCGGCCCAAAACCTGCCCTTCGTAGACAAGGACCGTCTGGGAGCCGTAGGCGCCAGCTTCGGCGGCTTCAGCGTGTACTATCTGGCCGGACACCACAACAAGCGCTTCAAGGCCTTCATCGCCCACGACGGCGCATTCAACCTGGAGTCGATGTACACTGACACCGAGGAGGCCTGGTTCAGCAACTGGGAATATGACGACGCCTACTGGAACAAGAACCGCACAGCCCGCGCCAAGAAAACCTACGACAACTCTCCCCACAAATTTGTGGACCAGTGGGACACTCCCATCCTCTGCATTCACGGAGAGAAAGACTACCGCATCAACGCCAACCAGGGCATGGGAGCCTTCAACGCCGCCCGGATGCGCGGCATCCCGGCCGAGCTGCTGATTTTCCCCGACGAGAACCACTGGGTATTGAAGCCCCAGAACGGTGTGCTCTGGCAGCGCACCTTCTTCAACTGGCTGGACCGCTGGCTGAAGAAATAAGCACAGGCCAGGGAATGAAGACATCAAATTCAAAAACAACATAACCCCTATATCAAAAATGACACAAGCTATTCAACAAAAGCTCAGCGACTCCAAGGCAGCTCGCTGGACAGCGCTGATCATCGTCAGCTTCACCATGATGTTTGGCTACTTCTTCACCGACGTCATGTCACCACTCGAGCCACTGCTCACGGCAGCCAAGGAAGACGGAGGCTTAGGACTCGGATGGACTTCCGACGAATACGGATTCTTCTCAGGTGCTTACGGATACTTCAATGTGTTCCTGCTCCTGCTCTTCTTCGGCGGAATCATCCTCGACAAGTTTGGCATCCGCTTCACCGGCGTGATGTCTACCGTACTGATGTTTGCCGGCGCCCTCATCAAGTGGTGGGCCGTAGGCAACGACTTCGACGGCACCGTGAATGTGCCTTTCTTCGGCACTTACCAGACCCAAGTGGTCCTGGCCGCCCTGGGCTTTGCCATCTATGGCGTGGGCTGCGAGATTGCCGGTATCACGGTGAGCAAAGTCATCGTCAAATGGTTTACCGTTCATGAGCTGGCCCTGGCCATGGGCCTGCAGGTAGCCCTGGCCCGTATCGGCACCGCCGGCGCCCTGGCCCTGGCCCTGCCCTTTGCCAAGGCCATGGGAGGCGTGTCGGCCTCGGTAGGGCTGGGTGCCGCCATGCTCTGCATCGGCATGATAGCCTTCATCGTATACTGTGTGATGGACAAGCGCGAGGACGCCTCGGCCGCTGCCGTGGAGAGTGAGCCCGAAGAGGGATTCAAGTTCTCCGACCTCAAGAGTCTGGTCACCAACACTGGATTCTGGTACGTGGCCGTGCTCTGCCTGATGTTCTATGCCGGTGTGTTCCCCTTCCTGAAGTTTGCCACCAAGCTGATGGTCTTCAAGTATGGCGTGGCCGCCGATGTGGCTGGTCTCATCCCGGCCATGCTCCCCTTCGGCACCATCTTCCTCACACCGTTCTTCGGCAGCATCTACGACAAGTATGGCAAGGGAGCCACACTGATGCTGATAGGCAGCGTGCTGCTCACCTGCGTACACATCACCTTTGCCCTGCCGATGAATTCCTGGGTGCTGGCCATCATTGTGATGGTGGTGCTGGGCATCGCCTTCGGCCTGGTGCCTTCAGCCATGTGGCCCTCTGTGCCCAAGATTATCCCGATGAAACTCCTCGGCACGGCCTATGCCCTCATCTTCTACATCCAAAACATCGGCCTGGCTCTTGTTCCGGTATGGATAGGCAAGGTAAACCAAGCCAACACAGCTGCCGACGGCACCATCAACTACACCGAGACCATGACCATCTTTGCCGGATTCGGCCTCGTGGCCATTATCATCTCGCTCCTGCTGCTCCTGGAAGACAAGCGCAAGGGCTACGGTCTGCAGAAGCCTAACATCAAGAAGTAAGGGACAACGACCTGACACCAACGCGACCTGCAAGACGCAGAGCCATACGTCGAGGCGCGGAGCCACAGAGTTTTTCTATCCCTGTGTCTCCGCGCCTTTTTTTCATCTTATCACACGCATCTCATGGATATTCAAGACATCCTCTTGCGGTCGGGCCATCTTCCCGCATCCCTGATAGCCCATACCGTCAACCAATCACTGGACACCCACAACACCCTGGTCAT
>CALGHW010000026.1 GCA_937916075.1 uncultured Prevotella sp. | reverse complement strand
GTAATGGACTACCAATGTCATGAGAGTCACCTGACACGTTCTTCTTTGGCTCTGTTACTCCTTGATATACTGTGACATCTCCATTCTGAGAACTGCCGGCTTCAAATGTGCAACTGCCTGAAGCGTAGTTGTTTGTTATATTTGCCATTATATTTTCTACTTATTGGTTCAACAAAATATTACCATTCTGTGAGCTGCCAGCTTCAAACCGACAACTGTCTTTATAATAATTATTCTCAACCTTACGCGGTTCGTGACAGGCTTTTTCCATCTCATCAATCTTATCGAAAAGTCGTCTGACCTCATCTTCGTAAATATGTCCCTTTTGGTAATCTATATGCGAGAGAATTTTATAGAGTGCATCACACCGCTCCAAATCATAGCTCTCCAAAGCATAAGAAACCATTTCATGTGCAAGGATGCTGTCTCGTGGCCGCTCTTGATTATGGGTTTCTGTTGGAATTGCATTGTTGGAATAGTCAGTTTGGCAGCCATTGAACCCCGTTTGTTCATTGCGGCTTTCACTTTCCTGAAATTCCGCATAAACAGTATTCCAGTCATCACCATGGGCCTCCAGCATTTTTGCAAGCGCATCTTTCAAGGGTGACTCATCCTTGCATCGGTCTTCATTGAAGAGCATCCACATGAGTATTGCCTTAACTATAACGGCCTCATGTTGTCCCATGCCAACAAACAACTGCCGCAACAATAAGTCTGGGCGATTGCTTTTTGACAAGTAATGTCTTGCCGATAATGCCTTAACCCACATGTCCTCAGGCGATGATGTATGCCATTTGTCTTCAAGATTGCACAAGGCCTCGTACAATGCAGCAAACAAACTGTCTTCAAGACAGAGGTTCAAGAGGTCAAGATTCTTATTATTCATACGCGAGTTTAATAGTATTCAGGAACTCTACAATAGCTTGAAACTTGGAATCGAACAAATCTTTTTGGCCAAGTCCTGTCAAAGCCACATCTGAAATTTCCTCATAGACAGGACTGTCCACTCCGATTCTTCTAAGGTCGGAGCCTTTGGGTTTAATCAGTATAGGCCTGCCACTTGCAGCACAAGCCTTGATAGCACTCAACAGCCATAAGTCTTTACGGCTGAGCGTAAGACTTTCGTTATTCTGCCCTTTTAGATGCAAGGTTGGTTCGCTATTAGTTTGGCGAGCAACATTATTCATATATTCACCAACCATGTCGGAAATCTCAGGCAAATTGGGGTAAGCAAAAGGAAAGTCCACAGATTCTATGCCTTTCAACATCATGGAGGCGTCAACAACTTGCCAAAATTCAGAGGTATGGAACTTTGGCGTCACATCAAGTGTAAGTCGATAGCTTTGCAAGGCTTTGCGAAGAGTCGTTTGCAGTATAACTGCCAATGAGGGGTCTTTGCCAAAAGCTGAGTTCTTCTCAATGGCAATGATTTGTCTGTCTTTGCGATTGTCGATAATTACAAGGCATGAAGGGTGGTTCTCCTGTTTCACCACCTTAAAGTCCGTCTCAACTTTTGCAGGTTTGTGTCCGCTATTGGCGATACGAAACACATAGATCCCATTTTGCCCAATGTACATCTTATGGGCATACTCAACGTCGTTGAATTTAAACTTTAGTTTCTTGTCGTCGTCAAGTACTTCTCCCGTCAAATCCTGTTTCCTGTCAAGAGAATCTTGCACATTGATTTGCTGGAATTCCTCAAAGGGTATTTCCGTTTGATTCTCCGTCACCGGACGGAACATGTATGTGTATATTTGAAATTTTGCCATATAAATTCAGATTTAAGTTGTTAATACATTATTTGGAAATACAAGCAGAAATAGAGCAAACAAAGTGAATTAAACATCAATTTGTTTTTATTTTAGAAAGGTATTGTCGTGTTGATACCGGCAGTAGAAATGGTTAGTTGTAAGTAGTTATGGTTGTTTATAAGGGGCTAATTACATTGGCAGAATTAAGTTGACACATACTTAATTCTGCCAACGGGTAATTTGACTATTTCCAATCAGTTTTCATTCTAAAAAACATCAGTCGTTGTCCAGTTTGTGGATTACCAGTCCTGACCTCAGCTTGGGCTCAAACCATGTAGCTTTGGGCGGCATGATTTTTCCGCTGTCGGCAATGTCCATGATTTGCTGCATCGTGACGGGATAGAGGGCCAGGGCCATGCGCATCTCGCCGCTGTCCACACGCCGCTTTAGCTCTTCCAGGCCGCGCAGTCCGCCCACGAAGTCGATGCGCTTGTCGCTGCGGAGGTCCTTGATGCCCAATATCTTGTCGAGAATCAGGCGGCTGGAGATGTCCACGTCAAGCACACCGATGGGGTCGGAGTCGTCATATGTTCCGGCTTTGGCCGTCAGGCTGTACCAGTGGTGGTCGAGGTAGAGCGAGAACTCATGCAGGTGCTTGGGACGATAGATGTCCGTACCCTTGTCTTCTACGGTAAAGTTGGCGGAAAGCGCCTTGAGAAACTCCTCGGAAGAGAGTCCGTTGAGGTCCTTCACCACCCGGTTATAGTCCAGGATGGTGAGCTGGCTGGCCTGGAAACATACGGCCATGAAATAGTTGTATTCCTCGCGGCCTGTGTGGTGAGGGTTCTGCTTGGCTTTTTCCGCCCCCACCAGGGCTGCCGCTGCCGAGCGGTGGTGGCCGTCGGCGATGTAGAGGCTGGGCATTTTGGCGAACTCTTGTGTGATGGTCTGGGTGTCGGCCTTGTCGGAGATAATCCAGAACTGGTGGCGGAATCCGTCAATCGGGGCGATGAAGTCGTATGTCCGGATAGGCGAAGAATACCGGCTCGATGTTGGCGTTGCATGCGCGGACATGCTTCATGCGGTCTTCCTCCTTGTCGCGCCGGGTGAGCTCGTGCTTCTTGATGGTGCCGTCCAGATAGTCGTTGACATAGGCACCTACCACCAGGCCATACTGGGTTTTGCCGTTCATGGTCTGTGCGTAGATGTAGTAATGCTCGTCTTGGTCCTGCACGAGCCATCCCTGGTCCTGGAACTTCTGGAAGTTCTCAGCCGCCTTCTCATAGACGCGCGGGTCATATTCGCTGGTGCCAGGAGCGAAGTCTATTTCAGGCTTGATGATGTGGTACAGGCTCTTTTCGTTGTCACCGGCCTCTGTGCGGGCCTCTTCCGAGTTGAGCACGTCATAAGGGCGCGACTCCACCTGCTCCACCAAGCTTTTGGGCGGCCGCAGGCCTTTGAAGGGTTTGATGGTTGCCATGGTGCGTCCTCCTTATTTGTTTACCTGATACTTGGTATCGCCTGTGGCGAAGAAGGCGTTTATCTGCTTGGCGGCGGCGATGCCGGCATTGGTGTTGGCCTCGGCTGTCTGTGCGCCCATCTTCTTGGGGGTGCTGAAGTACCGGCCTTCAAACTGTGCGAAGTCGGCGTCAGCGTCGGGCTTGATGTCGGTGATGAACTTCAGGTCGGTGCGCTCGGCCAGGAGAGCCAGCAGTTCGGGCTCGTTGATGACCTCTTTGCGGGCGGTGTTGATGAGGATGGCTCCCTTCTTCATGCTGCCCACCAGGGCCTTGCCGATGCTTTGCT
>CALGHW010000025.1 GCA_937916075.1 uncultured Prevotella sp. | reverse complement strand
TCTGACGCGAAATGCTCCAGACACTCCGTGATATAGGTAGCCACATAGCGCTGCTCACGTATGTTCTTCGTGCTCCACTCTATCCCATGACAATCGCCTGAAAGCGACCCCGACGGCGGATTGTCAAACGCCAACTGGCTGCCCGACAGCCGCATCGTGCCGGCCAGCGCCATCGTTCGCCAACGGTCTTGATGGCCATCGGCCAAAATCTCGGGCGTGGCAGTAAGCCACAGCCCTCCTTGGGGCGTACACACCAACGCCACAAACATCCGGGGATAGAGCCGGCAGGCACGGGCAAAGAGCTCCACAGGAACCTGTTCGCGCGACACCTCCACAACAGACTGACGAGCCAGCACAATCTTGCTGAAGGTACCGTCGGCCAGCTGGGCGTGATAGTTGGCAAAGTCAATGGCATAGCTGTCCCGGCCGTCGGCCACAGTATGGCCCTCGACAGGCTCCGCCGCCCCGCCCAGGGCATCCACCCGGTGAGTGGCCCACCGGTCTGGACGTATCAGCAGAACCGGACAATCGGCCGACGGCGAAAAAGGAGCAACCACAAAACCGCGGCGGCCGCTCAGCTCGGCACACGACAACAGCTCTTCCGGCTTGCCCTCCGTCTGGACAACCTCTATATATTCGGCAGACAGCGGCAAACGATACAAGGCAAACGCACTCATTCGGTCTCCTCCTTGGGTTTCAATATAAAATTGGTCACACTGATATTCGACACGGTGTCGCCCACCTCGTCAGTGACGGTCACCTGCCACACATGAAGCGTGCTGCCCCGGTGCACGAGCCGGGCCGTGCCCGTGACGGTCTGCCCCTTACGGGCCGCCTTGACATGCTGCCCGCTGACATTAATACCCATACACAACTGTCCCGGACACAGGGCCTGCGAGGCCACGCCGGCCAACATCTCGGCCAAAGCCAGCGAGGCCCCTCCACTCAGCACGCCGTAAGGCTGGCAGGTATGCTCGTCGACAGGCATCGTGGCCTGACAGGTATCGGCCTCCGGAGTGGACAGGAAAGTCATGCCCAGCGTGGTGGCCATGGTAGCCTGGGTCTCTATCGCCTGCTTGATGTTTTCTATATTCATAATCTTTTGATTTCTCTGTCGGCATCGGCTTTTTGCCATCCGGAACATCCATACCGGCAAGTCTCAAAGCCATCAGCCCTCTTTTGTCTACAAAGGTACTTCAAATGAATGACATGACAAAAGGTATCATGACCCATTTCTTTTTTTCCTCAACCAGCATCATGCGAAAGCCATGTGTCCATACCGATTTAAACACCTTTTTTAACCTATCTTTCCAAATATGCATCCATATAAGCCCCCAATTCAAAATAAATTCGTAATTTTGCACCATTAATCATTATAATAGGTATATCCAAAACGATTATGAACATATTAGAGCTAAGTGAACAGGAAATCGGAAGACGACAGAGCCTGCAAGAGCTGCGCGATATGGGAATAGACCCCTATCCCGCCGCAGAGTACCCAACCAACGCATTCTCAACAGACATCAAAGCCAACTTCAAGGACGACGACGAAAAGCGCGAAGTGTGCATCGCCGGACGTATGATGGGACGCCGCGTGATGGGCAAGGCCGCCTTTGCCGAAATCCAGGACTCAAAAGGCAGAATCCAAGTGTACATCACCCGTGACGACATCTGCCCCGAGGACAACAAGGACCTCTACAACGTGGTCTTCAAGAAGCTGCTCGACATTGGCGACATCATCGGCATACGCGGTTTCGTCTTCAAGACACAGACCGGCGAGATCTCCGTACACGCACAAGAGCTGACGCTTCTCTCTAAGAGCCTCAAGCCGCTGCCTATCGTGAAATACAAGGACGGCGTGGCCTACGACAAATTTGACGACCCAGAGATGCGCGCTCGTCAACGCTACGTGGACCTCATAGTCAACGACGGCGTGAAGCAGACATTCGTGAAGCGCGCCACCGTGCTGCGCACCATGCGCAAGTTCTTCGATGAGCACGGATACACCGAGGTGGAGACGCCAATCCTGCAGAACATTCCCGGTGGTGCTTCGGCACGCCCGTTCATCACCCATTTCAACGCGCTCGACATCGACATGTACATGCGCATCGCCACGGAGCTATACCTGAAGAGACTCATCGT